>DASZPI010000652.1:0-2425 GCA_035550355.1 Pirellulales bacterium | reverse complement strand
AGTTGCGCGTGCAGTTCGGGGAACTCTTTGGCGTACTTCTTGTACTTGCTCTTCCAGGCCGTGTGCAGCTTTTGGCCGCGCGCGCCGACGTTTGCCGCAAAGTGTTGAATCACCTCGGGCGGCACCAGGAACTTCGCGTCTTCAGGCCAGCCGTAAGCCGCCTTCGTGAGCCGCACTTCCTCGGCGCCCAACGGCGCGCCGTGAGCGCCGTGCGTGTCCTGCTTGTTGGGCGCTCCGTAGCCGATGTGGCTTTTGAGCACGATCAGAGTGGGGCCCGTCTTAGTGCGGAGAAACTTCTTATAGGCTTTACCGAGCGCGTCCAGATCGTTGGCGTCGTCGACATGGATCACGTTCCAGCCATAACCCTTGAACCGGGTGCCGACGTTCTCGTCGAATGCCAAGTCGGTGTGTCCTTCGATCGTGATCTTGTTGTCGTCGTAGATCCAACACAGGTTCGACAGCTTCAAGTGGCCGGCCAACGACGCGGCCTCGCTGGCCACGCCTTCCATCATGTCGCCGTCGCTACACAGGGTGAACACATTGAAATTGAACAGTTCGTACCCGGGTCGGTTGTAGCGCGCCGCCAGCCAGCGGCTGACAATCGCCATGCCGACGCTGTTGCCGCAACCTTGGCCGAGGGGGCCGGTCGTGGTTTCGACGCCGCTGGTCTCAAAATTCTCGGGATGGCCCGGGCAGCGGCTATGCAATTGGCGGAAGTTCTTGATGTGCTCCAATGGCACCGCCAGCTCGCCGGTCGGCTTGCCGTCGTGTCCGTACTGCTTCACCTGTGCCAGGTGGAGGGTGGCGTACAGCAGCATCGAGGCGTGGCCACACGACAGGACGAAGCGGTCGCGATTGGGCCAATTTTGGTCCTCAGGGTCGTATCGGAGCACCTGGTTCCAGATCGTGTACGCCACGGGCGCCAGGGCCATGGGCGTGCCGGGATGGCCGCTGTTGGCCGCCTCGACCGCGTCCATGGCCAGGGTGCGGATCGTGTTGATCGACAGTAGATCGATATTCGACGGGCTGCCGACGGCGGCCGACTCGTGGGCGCTGGTTTCAGTTTCGGTGGGTGCAGACATAACGGACTTTCTTCGGCGGTCGGGTTCTTCGCTCATTACTGGTGAAGTGGAATCCGGTGAGTTTAGGGCGCGCTAAATCGCCCGTCAACGCACGGGGGATTATCCGCACCGAGGTGAGTCGCAAGTCTTACGGGACACAGGTGTTGACTCCCTTCACTTGCCGGGGCTCGGCCGCGCGTCAGGCTCGGGTCTGCCGGCCCCGACGGTTCAGCCGTCCGAAGGTCTCGACTGGGCACCACAGAACTTTGGTCACCGGGCGCGGCAGCATCTTACCCGCCGAGTGCACTATCGCTCTGGGCTGGTAAAGCGGCGCGGCATGTAAAACAATGCCTTCATGTTCCGGAACGAAGATTGGCTATCGATCGTACTCGGCTCGGTGGTGTTAGGCGTTGGTCTCGTGGCGACTTGGTCGGCGCGGTCGGCCGACGTCGATGAGCGCGTGGCGCAATACGACGAACTAACGGCCGAACTCGACGCGCTGGAAACCCGTGGCGGCGAAGCGACCACGATCGACCGAGTTAAAGCCGAGCGCGAAGCGCTTCGCAGTTCGCTGGCCAAGAACCCGCTCAAACCCTATCTCGCAAAGATTGGCTCATGGGAAAGCGATCCACGCACCGCGCTGGTCGATAAAAGCGGCCGCAGTTTGTTGCCCGGCCTGGCCGGCGTGTTCGCCGTCAGCCTAGTGCTGTTCGGCCTCGGCGTCGGGGCGATGGGGCAGTCCGTGCGCGGCTTCGTTGCGCCGTTTACATTTGTATTTCTGCTGGCAGTCGTCGCCTACGTGCTCGCAGGCCAAAAGGTGGTGAAGCATTACAACCTGGAGTACGCGCTCTGGGCGTTGCTCGTCGGCCTGATCCTCAGCAACACGCTCGGCACGCCCGCGTGGATGCGACCGGCGCTGCGGACCGAGTTCTACATCAAGACCGGTCTTGTGCTGCTTGGGGCCGAGATACTGTTTAACCGTTTGCTCGCCTTGGGGGTGCCCGGTATTGGTGTTTCGTGGGTCGTCACGCCCATCGTGCTGATCGGGACCTACATTTTCGGTCAGCGCGTGCTGCGCATCGAATCGCGATCGCTGAACATGGTGATCTGTGCCGATATGTCGGTCTGCGGTGTGTCGGCCGCCATTGCCACGGCCGCTGCCTGTCGCGCGAAGAAGGAAGAGCTATCGCTGGCGATCGGCCTGTCGTTGGCGTTTACGGTGGTGATGATGATCGTGATGCCCGCCGCGATCGAAGCCATGGGCATGAACCAGGTGCTTGCCGGGGCCTGGATCGGCGGGACGATCGACTCGACCGGCGCGGTCGCCGCCGCCGGCGGCATCCTGGGCGAGACTGCACTCGCGG
>DASZPI010000651.1:0-2587 GCA_035550355.1 Pirellulales bacterium | reverse complement strand
ACGCCCGCAACGGAGGTAACGTGGAAGTTGCTGATTGCATATCCGTCGGCCGAAATGATTACGCCCGAGCCGCCGTCGCGGCCGCCATCGGCGAGCACGGTGATTGCGGCGGCGCTGGCGCGGGCGATTGTATCGATCCGCGCTTGCTCGGCAGCAAGCACCGTCGGGTCGATGTCGGCCGAAAATGCACGCGCCGGTGTCTGGACTAACAGCCCCGCTGCGACGGCCAGTACGACGAGCGGTCCGCCTAGGCAACGGCTCATTTCAGCAGCCTCGGATCGCAGAGATTCACTCGGTCGAGTACTTCGCCACCAGCAAAGTCTACGACGATCTTTAGCCGGTTGATGCCGCGCAAGTCGAGCGACAGCGGCGTTGCCGTGGCGCCGACGATCGTTTGATCGAACAACACTCGGTCGTCGCCCGAAATCACGAGCCGCGCCCGGGCGTCGACGTTACTGAGCCCATCCAGCCCCGCGATCGCTTGGAACTGACTGAACCGTTCCGGCAGCCGGTACACGAGCTCGCTGCGCGCGAAGAGCGAGATTCCCTTGTCGTAACTCACGCCGGCCAGCCGCAGTTGTCCGGACGCCTGGCCGGCGTTGAATCGTGGCTGGTGAAACCGGTGCTCGGCCGTGCTGGTCTTGTCGCCAGCGAGAAACGGCGTGTATTCAACCACCTCGGGTTTCAAGTCGCTGAGGTACTGCACATTATACTGCAACTGGTCAATCTCGGCCCATGGCAGCGATACGGTCGCGCCGGCCGGAGTGGTCAGCGTTAGTACCTTGCCCGCCAGCGCCGCATCGCCCGCCAGCACCAACGTGGCGGCCTGCCACCGCGATCCCGAACGATCGACAACCGCGCACAGGGCCGCGGGCATCTTGTCGGCTCCTGGACGGCTGGCATAAAAGAAGCCTTCCAGGCGCGATCGCTTCACGTCGACCTTTTCGCCGTCGGTGTCGAACGAAACGCTATCGGCTCCCACGTTGCCAAGCACGCCATTGAAGTAATCCAATGACGACTGCTTTCGCAGCACGAGGGTGTCGCTCACTCGCCGGCCATCGGCAATCTCTGCCCACTGCTCGGCCAGGCGCGGCGTCGGAGAATGTAATCGCACCATCGACACGACGCGCAATGGCAGCTTGATCGTTTGTCCGGCAGCGCTTGTGAACACCGCCTCGGCCCCGTGGGCCTGGTAGTCGCGGCCTACCAACGACGAGCCGTCAGTCAATTCGACCCACACTCCCGTCGTAGGCGCTTCGACCGGCGCCGCGCCACGACGACGAATCCGCAACAGTTCGCTGGTCCGGTACGTGATTTTTCCCTTGATGGTTTCCAGCGCGACCTGGTCATTGGCCACGGCGACTACCGTGCCTACCGATGTGCCAGTCGAGGCAATGGCCTCGAACTCAGGCGCCTCGGGCGACAACAAAAGAAACGCCAGGAACCAAAGCATCGTAAAACCGTCGGGCTGAGGAATGTCGAACGAGTCGGGCGGGTGGTTGCCAGTGCAGTCAGCGCGGGGGCGTTTCGCTCGCGAGTTTGCGGAAGTATTGTTCGATAATATCGCGGTAGTGGGCGGGGAATTGTTTGCCGATCTGCTGCAGAGCGGCCTCGCGTTCCTTCGGAGGCAAGTCGCCCCAGCCCGACGTGTTGCCGATCCGCTTGTGGTCGACTTCGCCGGCGCCGTGTGCGGCCGCCAGACGAGGCTGATCCATCGGAGTTGCCGAGCCTTGCGGGCTGGCGCCGCTGGATTGTTGCTGTTGCTGCGCCTGTTTCTCCATTTCTTCGATCAACTTGTCGAGCGACGCGATGACGCCGTCCTCGATGTCGCGGACCTGTTTGCCGGCGCGACCCAATTCGAGCCGGCGGCGGACGTCATCCATCCGACGCGCAACATGATCGAGCGTTGTGTCATCGAGCGCCGACAAGTCGCTGCGCATCAATGCGCCGACGGCGCGATAACGCCGGGGAACGTCGGCTGTATCGTCGAGCAGGCAGTCGAGCGCCGCGAGCCCCTCCGATTTGTGCAGCAGACGGTGATGCCCAACGGCCTGATAGAACAGCAACGTTGCAGGATCGATTACATCGGCCGGCGCGAGCAACGCCAATTGATCGAGCGACTCGTCGTATAGCCGCTCCTGGGAAAGCCAGCGGCCGTACAGCAATCGCAGATGGTTGCGTTCGATGGCCGGAACGTCGGCCGTGGTCAACCAGGCGACGTCGGGCAGGCGCGGCTCGGTGCGAGGCGCCCGGCACCGCACGACCAAGTCGGCAGCCCGTTTGTCGGCCAGGGCCAGCGTGCTGAACAACCGTTCGAGCATCTCGCCGTTGACAATGGGCTGGGTCGGCCGCTTGGGCCACAAGCGCTCAAGCTCAGATCGCGAGATCGACGAACCGCCGCGCTCTTCGGCCCAGGCGATGACCTGGCCGCGGACCACTTCGTAGCTCGGGGCGCGAATCGTCGGCTCGCTGGTCATCGTGTCGCTGGAAACGTTGATGGCGGGCTCGGCCGCCGCGTGCGTGGCGCGAAAGCCAACGAACAACGCGATCAAAGCAAGCCGACGCACGTGTCCAGCCGTGCCAGCGA
>DASZPI010000650.1:0-3115 GCA_035550355.1 Pirellulales bacterium | reverse complement strand
GACGCCGCAAAACTGGCGGGCGAGACGCTCAGTGGTCAGATGGACAAGCTGTGGAACAGCTTCGACAACATCGCGGCGATTGTGGGCGAGGCTGTCGCGCCGATCCTCAAGTCGCTCGTCGGCGAAGTGACCGGATTTGCTCAGTCGCTCGACACCGCCCAGGGGAAAGCCAAGGTGTTCGAGGTCGTGGGCAAAACTATCGGCTATACGGCCGACGCCGCGCAACTGCTCGCGATCGGATGGAAAACCGCCCAGGTCGGCATGGATGCGCTCGTATTGGCCGGCGTGAAGGGCTTTGAATGGCTGCTCAAGGGCATTCAGTACGCCGTCGATGGAGCAGCCGCGCTCGGCTGGGTATCCGAGGATACTGCCAAGGGGTTCGGCCGATTTGTCAAAGAGGTCGAGGCATTCTCGGCTGGTGCGGAGTCCAACCTTGCTAGCGATGGCAAGGCCGCGGCCGACGCTTGGAACGAGCCTTGGGCAAGCGCGAAGATCGAGCAGAAGTTCAAGAGCATCGCCAATGCCTCGCAGGACGCAGGCAAGAAGATGGCCGAGAGCTTTAGCGAGCCGATGAAGCAACTCAGCAAAGAGACGGCCGAAGCCCACGGCGAGATCGACAAGCTGGTGAAGGATCTTCGCGTCGGCATCGAGACGTTCGGCATGTCCGATACCGAGAAAAAGGCCAAGGAGCTGGCCACCAAGGGCGTGGGCCAAGACAAAATTGATGAGTTCCGCACGCTGTCGAACGAGCTCAAGGGTAAAGAGCTGGCCAAGTCGCTCGAAAACCCGATCGAGAAGTTCCAGCGTGAAATGAGCAAGCTGGCCGAGCTGAAAGACAACCTCTCGCCGGAAATGTTCCAGCGCGCACAGTCGAAGCTGGTCAAGGAGCTGCAGGATGCCGTGCCCGACATGAAAACCACCGCGGGCGGCGCGATGGCCGCTGGCAGCCAGGAAGCACGTTCTGCGCTCGTCGCCTACGCCAACAGCGGGCGGAACAACGACCCGCAGCAGAAGCTCGTCCAGATCAACGAGCAGCAGAAAGTCATCCTCGAATCGGCCAACCGCGCCCTGCAGCGGCTGGCAAGCCCCAACGCCATGGGCCAGGGCGGGCTGCCCTTCCCCGGCCTGTAACGCCGTCACGCCCGCATAGATAGGGCATGGCTGTAGTACAGGTATCCGAGGACAACCAAGGCAACGGCGGGAGCATCGACGCCTACACGTTCGGCACGTCGATCCGCAAGTTCAAGGTGAAGGTCGACGATCCCGCGAATTGGGACGAGACGGCAATCATCGTCGCCTACCCGCCGCTGACGGGCCCGACGTCCGCCACCAACCCCGGCGGCGGCACAACGACCCTACCGGCAATCCGCGACGCGCACCCGACGCGCATCGGCATCTACTGCAGCGGGCTCGACGCGCAGCAAGTGGCGCAGGGCTGCTGGGAAGTCACCGCCACCTACTCGAAGATCGACCCGCAGTTGCTGCCGTGGAACCGCGCGCCGATCTGGTCGGTGAGCATCGCCAAGTTCGAGATGCCAATCGACGAATTCAGCAGCCTCGAAGGCGAACAGGCCGAGGACACTGGCGGCGACTACGACGACGGCAGCACGTCGGGCGACGATCCCGACGTCGCGCAAAGCACGCTGCTGCACAACACCGCGGGCGACGTGTTCGATCCTGCGCCCACGAAGGCCATCAGCATGCCGGTGCTGACGGTGGTCAAGAACCTGCAACTTTGGTCGCAGGTCGTGCAGTGGCTCAACATGACCGACAGCCTCAACAATGCCCCGTGGCTCGGTTGGGAAACCGGCCGCGTGCGCGTCGAGATCGCCGGAATGACTATTCAAGGCGAGCCGAACCCAGCAACCGGGGTCGAGGTTTATTACTACCAAGTGACGGCAAATTTCTACGTGTCGACGCTGCCTTGGGGCCACAAGCTGCGTCTGCTCAACGCCGGTTTCAATGAGAAAAAGGGCGACGGCAAACGCGGGCCGATTTACGACCAGCGCGGGCGCGAGATCACGGTGCCCACGCCGCTGGACATTAACGGAGTGCACCTGCCATTCGTAGGCGAGAGCGGCTTCCCAGGGACGCCGGTTTGGCTGACGTACACCACACACGAGCTCAAGAACTTCAGCGTGTTCGCGCTGTCAGCCCCGAGCCCATAAGGTTTCCACGATGAGCCAGCCGATTCTACCGGGCAGCCCGCAGTCGCAAGTCACGCCGCCTGGCGCCCGCGACTCAATGCACGCGCTATCACGCAGTCAGATGCAGCGCGTCGCGCGATCCGTGCGCGAGGCCGAGAGCCGGCCGCAGAACACACCACGCGGCGCATCGGTTTACAAGCCACCGAGAACGAATGTGATGTATGGAAAGCTGGTCGTCGGGTACGCGCCCAAGAAACAGTCTGGAACGTACCACCCCGGCAAGTTCAAGCAATGGCTACCGCCGCAGCCCGACAACGTGGACACGACCGATAGTAACTCTCAGCCGGCAGAATCTCCTGATGATCTTGAGCTGCCGTGCTGGGCATGGTGCATCGATGACAACCATGCGATCTCGGACGGGGACGAGGTCATTTGCGAGTGGATCGCCGGCCGCTGGATTGTGACCCAGGCGACGAACTGCCCCGTTCAAATCACGGAGTAGCCATGTCGCTCGAACTACTCGCCGCCGCCTTGTGCTGCGTGGCCGTCATCGGCTGGGCGTGCTGTTGCTACAGCTCGTGCCTCAACTGCTCGCAAGCGTCGATCGACGCGATGGAATTCGATTTGACGATCGCGGGCGTGGTCAACTGCTCCGACCGCGACTGTACCGGCGATTGCGAGGACCGGAACGGCACGTTTCATTTTCGCGACTGCGCGCACGCAACGGGCGACGATCCGACTACCTGTCTCGGTAGCGGTTGCTTGCGGTCATACGGCACGGGTGTTTTCAATGACTGCATCGGAAACGACAACGTGTCAACGCTGGGGTTCGTATACGACAGCGACCTGGACCAGACGACGATTTCTGTCAGCATCCAGGTCGGCACTAGCGCGATCCAGGTTCGCAAGGTCGTATCTGGGCGACTGACGTGCGACGACCTAACGGCAATGAGCCCCATTTCGCTTAC
>DASZPI010000649.1:0-1785 GCA_035550355.1 Pirellulales bacterium | reverse complement strand
AGATCGCGCGGTACTGAGCGACGGCACTCGAAACACGAAACCGGCAGGGCAATTCTTTGATCGCCCTGCCGGTTTTGTTTGATGGCTAGGCGACCGGTCGCCGGCAGTGCTGATAAGCGAGAATGACTTCGTAAAGGTCGGTCGAGATCGTCACCTGGTCGTCGTTGAAATCGCGGAGCCAGGTTCGTTGGCTCTCCACCGCATCGGCCAACAGCGGAAGAATTTCGCCCAGGCGAACCGAGATGGTTTGCTCCTCGCCCGACTGAGCAATCGAGGCACGCAGCTTCTCGGGACCGTAATACACTCGCAAACGACTACGCGCCATATGAACCGCTTCCTTGCTGCCAGAACGGTCTCCGCGCCGGCTCCCATGCTGGCGCGACGTTTCGAACCGCCGATGCCCGTCGCCATGCTCGGCACGATCGCGGCGGTCGAAACGCTTTCGCATCCTTTATCGGCAACAGCGGACGCAACAGTTTGATCTATTTGACCAAATGTTCGGCCTTTTCCGCCGAGACCCAGCCGCGACGGCATTCGGCGGGCGAAAAGGCTTTCCTTGATTGCCGCCTGGGTGGCCCTTGACGGCGCTGGCATGGTGCGTCAAGTTTGAGGAACATTTGGCACGGGCGATTAGCTCAGTTGGTTAGAGCACCAGCTCGACAAGCTGGGGGTCATAGGTTCGAGTCCTATATCGCCCACTCGTGTAAGTTCTGCCGAGAGCAACGTTTAGTGCTCAGGCCGATCGCGGCCCAGCGGCTTCTGGTGATGCTTTGGCGGGTGTCGACGACACCCCTGCATTCGGAGGTCTCTGGGATGAGTCGCGATGATCGGCCAATGCGCGTCCCGAAGTATCGCCGCCACCCCAATGGGCAGGCGATGGTCCAATACCGGAGCAAGCGGTATTACCTCGGGAAATATGGAACGGCGGAAAGCCGAAAGCGCTACCAAGCGTTCTTGTCGCGAATCGAGGAGTCGGCCCCGACCGCGGCTGAGCTTGAATCAGTCGGACGCGACGTCACGATCGCCAAGCTGATCTTTCTCTATTCAGCTTATTGCCGAGACTACTACGGGGCTTCCCCGGAATACAACAATCTGATCCAGGCGTTGCGTCCACTAGAAAAGTTGTGGGGGCTAACGCTTGGCCGCGACTTCGGGCCACGCAAGCTTATCGCGGTCCGTGACCACATGGTCCGCTCTGGGCTCGCCAGGAAAAACATCAACCGGCTCGTCAGCCGCATCAAGCGCTTCTGGCGGTGGTGCTGCATGATGGAACTGGTGCCGCAGGAGATCTATCACGGCCTGCTGAGCGTTTCGCCGCTGATGCCAGGCCGGTGCAACGTCCGCGAGTCCCCCGAGGTGCTCCCGGTGCCCCTGGATGTCGTACGGGCAACACTGCCTTGGTTGTCGCCGACGATTCGTGCACTCGTGCAGGTGCAGCTCTATTGCGGCATGCGGCCGTCTGAGGCCTGCCGAATGCGGGGCGCCGACATCGACACGAGCGGCCCGGTTTGGCTGTACCGCCCGCCGAAGCATAAAGGGGCGTGGCGCAACAAGCCGCGGGTGATCGCGGTGCCAAAGGTCGCTCAGGACATTCTTCGCTCGCTGATGCCCGACGATTCCGAGCGGTATATTTTCAGCCCGCGTGAAGCCGAGCGGCAACGGATGGAAGCTCGAGCCGAAGCGGCGGCCCGTACCGGCAAGCAACGCAAAACCAAGGTCTACCCGTGCGAGCTGCGGCGCCGAGCCCGAGAGAAGCTCGCCCGCCGAGCCCGCGAGCGGAAGCGG
>DASZPI010000648.1:0-2619 GCA_035550355.1 Pirellulales bacterium | reverse complement strand
GCTTCAGCTTCCTACAGGAGTTGTTGCCGCACGTTGTCCCACGGCAAACACTACCGCCAAGGGGTCGTCAGGACATCGTCCAGCAGTGCTGGCATGCCGCGAGCGTCCGCGGGATGGTCATTCAGCAGATCGTCTTGTGCTTGCAGCAAAAGCTCGACGATCTCAGGCAATCGGACCGCGACGTCGTTGACTTCCCAGCGATCGTCGGGCTTGGCGTATAGTTGCCAGCCCGGGGCGGCAGCGTCAGGCTCGACCGGCGGATTGGCCAAGGTGCGCAAGTACCATTGGGGAATGCGAAACCCCCGCTCGCCGTTCTCGGCCAACGCCAGGCAGCGATCGCGAATGCTAGCAACTTGCCCGTGAATGATCGGCAGCAGGCTGCCCCCTTCGAGCAACGACCGGCGAGGTTCGTCGCCACCGGTCCACGGCAGCCAGTCGCTGAGCGTGGCGAACAGGTCGGGGGGTTGAACCAGCGCCTGCGAACGGCATGCAGCCCCCAAGCCCCCCGGCAGGCGCAGCAACCATGGCAAGTGGATGGTTTCGCTGTGCAGCGCGGCGTCCCAGGCGCCGATACGCCGATGTTCGCCCAGCGCCATGCCACGCGGCGCGAGCAACACGATCAGCGTGTCGTCGAGCAGCGACTGCTCTTCCAAAAACGCGATCAGCCCGGCCAGGCATTCATCGAGCAGCCGAACCTGCCCGGCGTACGCCAGGCAGTAGCCCAACAGCTCGTCAGGGTCGTAATGGGCCGGCAGGACCAGCTTCGGCACATCGACCAGCGTCGGCGGGGGAGCCTCGTCGGGGTCCGCGTAGCGATTGCGGTATTCGAGCGGTGCGTCCCACGCCGCGCCCAAAGCGCCGGTGTGCAGCCACGCGAAGAACGGCCGCGGCAAGCCGGCGATCGTCTCGATGGCCGCCGCAAAGAACTGGGCCAGGCGCGTTTCGTCGGCGGCGGCGCCGGCAACGTCGATCACCTCGGGCGTGCCGGGCAGCGTGGGCAATGGTGCGTCGGTAACGATCGTCATCCGGCGATGCAGCGACTGATCTACGATCGTTGGCAGCGCGGCGCGTGCCGCGAGGTCGGTTCGCGCCGTCTGCAACGCATGTCGCCCGGTGAAGCACGCGGTGTAGAAATCTTCCAGCCGCGGCGAATCGCTCAACGCCTGGTCGAATGTGAAGCCCTGGGCCGCAAGACGATTGAAGCACGGTGTGCCGACCCAACCGTTGCCATACGGGCCCAGATAGCCCGCATGCAGCCGATCGATCGCCAGGACGAGCGTATTCACGCGCCGATGGGTGTCCTTAAGCGACGTCGCCTTGCGTCCATCGACCGTCGATCAAACGCCACAGTCCGTGGCCGGGCGACCGATCGGCCAGGTCATCGGGCAGCCGCTCGGCGCGTACATTGTCGTAGCATTCGAGCATGGCAAACCGGCGCAGGGCCGCTGGAATGCCGACCGCCGTAAAGCCAGGATGACCCGTGGCCGGGTAGGGCCCGCCGTGATTCATGGCCGGGCTGACCGCGACGCCGGTGGGCATTTTATCGTCTAACAGGCGTCCCACGCGGGGACGCAACCGCGGGGCCAGCTCGGCGTAGGCGGCATCATCGGCGCTTGTCGCCGAGTAAATGGTGCCAGTCAGGTTGCCTTCGAGTCGTTCGAGCACCTGGGCCGCCTGCGCCACACTCTCGGCAATCACCACCAACGACGCGTTGCCGAACATCTCGGTCTGCATCGCTTCGGCACGTTTGATAAAGGTCGGCGCATCGACACTCAACAGCGAGTTGGCAAACCGGTAGCCCGACCCCGGCGCGCGGGCGCCGCCAACGCGCTTGACCGCGCCGGCCGCGATCACGGTGTTCAAATTCTTTTCGAGCGTTTCGAGCACGCCGCGCGACAATAGCGGCGTCGGCTCGAGCGCGGCGAAACGCTGCTCGACCGCCGACAGAAAGGCGTCGGTCGCCGGCCCGGCCAGCAGCACCACGAGCCCCGGATTGGTGCAGAACTGCCCCGACCCCATCAGGCAACTGCCGGCAAACTCTTCGGCAATTTTGTCGCCACGTTCGGCCAGCGCCCCCGGCAGAATCACCACGGGGTTGACGCTCGACAGCTCGAGATAGATCGGCTTGCCCGCGGCATCGGCGGCCGCCTTAAGCTTCAGACCGGCCGAGCGGCTGCCGGTGTAGGCCGTGGCGCCGACCCGCGGATCGGCCACCAGCCGTTGGCCATCGGCATGACTGGTGCGATAGATGAGTTGGATCGTGCCGGCGGGCAGTTCGGCCTCGAGCGCCGCCGAGCGAGCCTCTTCGGCCAACAGCCGCGTCGTGCCGGGATGCGAGGAGTTGGCCTTGGCAATGACCGGGTTGCCTGCCGCGATTGCTGCGGCGAAATCGCCCCCGCCGACACCGTTGAACGCGAAGGGAAAGTTGTTCGGCCCGAACACGCAGACCGGACCAAGCGGGGCGTAGCGCGAACGGATATTCAATTTGGTGTCGATCGTCGGCAGCGCCCAGGAACCTTCGACCGCGGCGGCCGCGGCCTGACGAAGTTGTCCGGTCGTGCGCGGCAGCTCGACATCGGCCAAGCGCGGCTTGCGCGCCAGGCCGGTCTCGGCCGCGGC
>DASZPI010000647.1:0-4541 GCA_035550355.1 Pirellulales bacterium | reverse complement strand
GCGTAGTGGCGCGCTCGCATTTCGGCGCTGCAGCCAAACACCGACGCAGACGTTCGTAGCTGCCGCCAATGCCACAATTGCCAGCAATCGGGCCAGCGGCAGTTCGATGCCCATCAGCCCGGCCACGACGGCAATCGTTATCAACTGCCCGCCGATGGCTGCCCACCGCAGCTTGTGCAACCACGAAAGATTGACCTTCGTGCGCTCGAGGGGCGTGGAAGCAACTGGAACGGCGTGTTCGGCTGATGACATTCTCGGCTCGCAGTTCGGCGCGGCCCCTAGTATCGGCCCCGCCACGGCGACTCGCTACCGGCCAGGGAAAATAGTCGCTCGAATGCGGCAGGGGCGTCGCGGCCCGCCTGCGACAATTCGCCACATTGTCACACAATCCTCTCGGGCTATTGTGAATGCCCACATTTAATCGCACGCAACGGAAATTTAGCAATTGGCGGAGTAAGCCAAATGGCCATCACCCAGCAGCGACGATCTTTGTCGCGCCGCAGCGGTTTGACTTTGATGGAGCTACTGGTAGTAGTCGTCATCCTAATTGCCTTGGGCGGAATTCTAGCGCCGCTGTTGCCCAACATGCTGCAAAAGGGGCATATCGCTCAGACGGTTACGAATGTCACCGAAATTGATAAGGCGATGCAGGCGTATCAGACGGCGAACCTGGCGTATCCCGACTATTTTGATTCGCTGGTGGCCGGAAGCGGCTTTTACTCGGCAGGGCCATTCCTCAACGCAACTTTTAGCGGCATCAATGGGTCAACGCCGAGTTTCACCGTCGGCCAACTGACGCAAGGTCAAGTCGACAGTCTTAACGAGGCAATGGCCGGTACCAGTCTGAACCTGACGGCAACGCAGACGACCAGCGGCGTGCATCTCGTGCCGATGAACAGCGCGCCGACCGATGCAACGTTCGACGCCTATGCCGTCAATGCCAATGGTGTGCTCACGCTGCCAGCGATCCAGGCTGGACAGTCGGTTGCTGTGGCAAACGACAACTTCATTTGGAATGTGCTGCAGGCACGTCAGCCGACCGACTTGCAGGGCAACTCGCGCGCAATCTTCATCGCTCTAGGACTCGGACCGTACTGCACAATCGTGGGCAACCACTCGTTCGGCATTGCTGCCGCACCGATTTGCTTCGGTGAGGTGCAGTCTGAAAACCCGAAGAATTCGTACGCGCGAATGATTTGCATCTTTCGCGTGTACAACGACGGCACGCGGGCCGAGTACGTTGGCAGCGCCCACCCGGGCCACGACGGCTTGGGCACGGCTGCCGATCACATTCAAGAGTACTTCAGCACCAACTAAGCGGGCAACCGCGACAGGCCCAACGGGCGGCAACCACTTTCGCCGCGCCGGGGTTGAATTGGTGGACGTCGGACGGCTCGTCCCACCCTGCACTGTCGAGCGGGACAGACCGCAACGAGGAACGCCAGTACCTAATGGCGATCACCCGAACAGCCAAAACGAGAGCACGATAATGAGCGCCCCGATGCCGAACACGCCCACCAGGGCGAGCTTCATCGCCCGGCTAGCGCCGTCGTCGATATCGAATTCGTAAGGACTTCGTGGCATCGGAAACAGTAAACACGCGGATTGTGCTTACATACGATGCCGCAAGACACGAGGTGCGACAATATGTCATTCGGCATACGACGCCCGTTGTCACGTTTGCCCCATCACGAATGTTAATCTAGGGGGGTTTGGTTCCAGGGGCTTACTCAACCGGGGGCAGGGCGTGGATCTCCCACGGTCCGGCTGAGGAATTCGGGATTGGCTGCACCGCATGGGCAGAATTCCCACCGGCTTGTTCGGTCGCTGATACCTGCACTGCCCCGTCGTTCCGCTGCTTGGTAACGATGGCCGTCGTGGGAGTGGTCGCTTCGTCGGTCGCTGGCGACGGATTCATCGAGGCCAGCCATTGCTGGGCCGGCTCGAAGTCTGGATTGGCTTCGGCGGCCAGGCGGAAGTGCTCGATCGCTCCCTCACGCCGACCCCGCTCGTTGAGCAGGATCGCCACGTTGTAATGTGCCACCGCCTTGCCATGGACCGCATTCAGCTGGGCGATCGCTTCATCGAGCTTACCCATCTCGACCAGCACCGTGGCCAGGTTGTTGCGATATAGCAGCTTTTCAGGGTCGGCATCGATCGCGCGCCGCAGCGTCGCGACCGACTCGGTGAAGTTTCCTTGCCGGGCGTAGCATAGCCCAAGGTCGTTCATCGCGCTCGATTCGTCCGGATGCTTCTCGATCGCCAAACGGTAGCACAGCGAAGCTTGTTCCAGCTTCCCGTCGCGATCGTACAGCCGGCCTAGACCGAGCATCGCGGCCAAGCTGTCGGGGTCGGCCCGAAGCGCTTTCTGGTACGAGGAGATCGCTTCGGTCGTATTGCCGTTCTTTTCTTGGATGCGCGCGATCGCCAGGTAGACGTCCGGCCCGGCCTTGCCGGGCTTCGACAGCGAAATGGCGTCCGGTGTCTCGACAGGCTTCTTCTCGGCTTTCAGGCTATCGGTCGCCTTGGTGAAAGCGCCCGAGACGCTGCGGCCAGCCTTCTTGAACACGTTGCTGTCGTTCGAAGCGCTGGACGACAGCGGGGTCGACGAGACGCCAGCGTCTTTTTTGCCCATCCACTTGCCGACGAAGTTCGGCACCGGCACTCCGAATCCCGAACCGCTTTTGCAGCCGGCGCAGGCACAAGCCAGCAGCGCGGTCGATGTCATCAGACGGAACGATTTGCGAACCACGACCGAAGTCTCCGTGCAGTTGACGATATGCGGCCCTGTTACGATGATCAGCTCCCGGCGCCGCCCGGCGGTCCGCCACTGCCCATGCCCGTGCCGATGCCTCCGGACGATGCGCCGATGCGGGGGATCGGCGTCGAGGCTCGATAGCTGCGATCGACGGCGTCGACATAGTACGACGGCGTGGTGCGCGGTTTCAGGTCGGTCGAACCGACTTGCGGATCGAACCCCGGCGGCAGAATCGCATTCCCCAATTCGTAAACCGAGGCAATGCGATCGGCCGTCTCCTGCGGATCGTGCGAACGCAGCACGTAAATCGTGCGGAACTCAGGCGGCGTTTCGGTCAGGATCGTTTTCACCTTCAAGCGACCCGCCTCGTTCAACTCGCCGGTATCGCCCACGAAATGGTAATCGCTGAGCGTATTCTGCACCTTCCAGCCGTTGGCCGCCTGAATGATGAACGGTTGCCGCACCGCCATGCGGTCGCCGGGGATAAACGGCTCGGGCCAAGCGTTATTGCGCTGCGCGTCGCGCTTGAACGCGTTCCAATGTTTCTTGAACCAGCCTTCGCCGCGCGTGACCGTTGCGCCGGCGCTCAGCAAGGCAAGCCCCACGGCCATCCAAGTCCAACTGCGTCGCATAGCGATCGCTCCGTGCGTTTTCCGACGAGATTGCGGGATTCGACGAACGTGCCGATCGTTTCTCGTATCGGCACACAAGTGCGCCGCATCCCGCGCTTTCTCGTTGTGCACGGCACAGTCTCGCCAGACTGCCTGGTCGCACGATTGCGCGGCTTGCCAGCTTGCGACGCGCCGTGCGGCGTGCGCACAATACGGCCCAGCACGTGCTAGCAATCGGGGGCAAGCACGGTCGCTTGGGCACTCATCGTCGCAGCCATCCATGCTGGCGAAACTCAAAACCTTCTCGCTCTTGGGCATCGAGGCGCTGCCGGTCGAAGTCGAGGTCGATGTCTCTGAGTCGGCACTGCCGAAAACCATTCTCGTAGGACTGCCCGAAGCCGCAGTCAAAGAGTGCACCCACCGCGTCGAGCGCGCGCTGGTCAATTCGGGGTTCATGCGGCCGCAAAGCCGTGTGGTCATCAACCTGGCCCCGGCCGACTTGCCCAAGCAAGCCGCGAGTTTCGATCTGCCGATCACGCTCGGCCTGCTCGCCGCCAGCGGGCAACTGTCGATCGAGCGGTTCGAGCAGTACGCCGTGGTCGGCGAGCTGGCGCTCGACGGCAGCACGCGTCCCACGCGCGGCGCGTTGTCGATGGCCATGGCCGCGGCTAAGCAAGCCGGCCTGCGCGGGCTGATCGTTCCCGAAGCCAGCGCCACCGAAGCAGCGGTGGTCGAGGACATCGAAGTGATCGCCGTCGCGAGCCTGACGCAGGCGTTCGCGTTTCTGTGCGGCGAGATCGATATCGAACCCACGCCGCCGCGGCTCGACGACTGGTTCACCACGCTCGGGCAGTACGATATCGACTTTGCCGACGTGCGCGGCCAAGAGATGGCCAAGCGCGCCTTGGCGATCGCCGCCTCGGGTGGACACAACCTGCTGATGGTCGGGCCACCGGGCTCGGGCAAGACGATGCTCGCGCGCCGGCTGCCGACCATTTTGCCCGAGCTAACCGGCCCCGAGTCGATTGAAACCACGCGCATTTACAGCGCGATGGGACTGCTGGCTCCCGGTCAGCCGCTGATGGCGGTGCGCCCGTTTCGCAGCCCGCACCACACGATCAGCGACGCCGGGCTGGTGGGCGGGGGCTCGATTCCTACGCCCGGCGAAATTT
>DASZPI010000646.1:0-1527 GCA_035550355.1 Pirellulales bacterium | reverse complement strand
CGTTACCACGGGCGAGGGCAGGGGGGCGACCGGCAACGTGAGGCCGACCAGATCGACGGTTTTGATCGAAGCTTCGGCGACAATGCGCTTCACCTCGTCAACAAACGGCTGCACCGTGTTCGCGGCCCGCAGGTCGAGGCAATAGATCGCTCGATTGGGCACGCTGCGCGACGCGTCCAGCGCGGGATCGTTTTCCTTCGGCTCTTCGGGCTCTTCCTCGTTCTCGTCCGAGACCAGCAGCGTCGCTCCCAGGCGGCCGCGAATGCCGTTGCGATCGAGCGTCCAGAAGGCGGCGCGCGGATACAGCCAACTGAGCACGATCAGGTCGCCCGGCAGACTTTGCAGGCAAAGCATGCCGGTACCTTCGACCTTCAGATCGTACAGGTGCGGCACCACGGTCACCTCGACGCCGCGCTCGAACAGCAGCGCGGCAACGAGCTCCTCCTCGAGCTTACGCTTGATGGGATTCGCGCTCTGGCCTTGGGAGATGACGACAGAGATGGGCATAATTACCGTTCGTTGCGAGCAAAAGCCGAAAGCGGAACGCGGAAACCCAACGAATGAACTGCCTTCCGCTTTCCGCCTTCCGCTTTCATGTCATTCCTCGTTCATCTGTCCTTTGATCGTGCGTTCAGCGACCTTCCACGCGTCGGCCAGGTGCAGCAGATAGTCGTCGGGCCTCAGCAGGTCGCTGCCCGAACCTGCGAGCGTGAACAACCAGCCGTCGCCGTAGTTGTCTACATTGATCGTTGAGGGATCGGAAAGCAAGCGCGCGTTGAACTCCGTCAACCGCCCGGCCTGCGGCGCGTACAACTCGCTTTCGGCTTTCGAGCTTTCGATCGCGCCGATCGATTGGCGATCGCGGAGGTCGGTTCCTTCGTCAACGGTCCATTCCAAGAAATACACATCTTGCAGTAGCCGCACTGCGTACGCGCTGAAGCCGAAGCGGTAACTTCCGTCCGACTGCGGGAGCGCCCACATGTGGTTGCGGGCGTACTGCCGGTCGGTTGGAAAGCGTGCCGCGAACTTGCCCATCATGAACACCAGTTCGGCGCTCATGTGTAGCGCACCCCTTGGTGCTGGGGCTCGAAGAATGCCGGCAACAAGCCATCGACACGCAACAATCCATCACGCGTTAGCGAGATCGTATCGCCGTCGATCGTTGCGTAGCCTTCGCTCACGTACTCGTCCCAGGCGTCGCGCCAGTGCTCGACAATTTCGACACCGAACTTCTTACGGAAATAGGCGGCATCGAGCCGGCCGGTTTTCAGTTGCAGTATCATCTCGCGCACCAGCAACTGATGCGCGGTGGGGCGCATGCCGCGCGCCAGCGGCAATTCGCCGCGCTCGACGGTCTCCAGATAATTGCCCCACTCGGTGAGGTTCTGGTAGTGCACGCCCGAGATATGCCCGAAGCTTGCCACACCGGTCGCCAACAGATCGCTGCCTCGCCACAGGTTGTCGCGGTAGCTGAAGCTCACCTTCGGCTGATCCTTCACGAGCGTGTAGGCACTCGAGATGCGGTAA
>DASZPI010000645.1:0-1600 GCA_035550355.1 Pirellulales bacterium | reverse complement strand
CCGGTAAACGCGCCGCGCACGTGCCCGAACAGTTCGCTCTCCAACAAGCTCTCGGCAAGGGCGCCGCAGTTGACTCGCACGAACGGACCGCTGCCGCGCGGACTGAGCTGGTGAATCGCCTTGGCGATCATTTCCTTGCCTGTGCCAGTCTCCCCGTACAGCAACACCGTCGCATTGCTCTTGGCTACCCGGCGTGTCAATTCATAGACCTTCTCCATTGCCGGACCAGAGCCGATCAGACCAGCGATCGGCGGTCCCGTGCCTACGGTGGAGTCGCCTCGGTGGCTGGGCACTCGACTCATCGGGGCACACTCCCTGCGGTCGAGGTCGGGGCGTCCGATGCGGCGCGCAATTCAATCTGGTCGAGAATCGCCGCAAACAATTGCTGCTCTTCCCGGCTGGTTTGCTGGCTGGAGTTGTAGCGGTCGTATTGAGCCGCGATCTCGGTCGTCGTTAGCAAGGTGCCGAAGTCGACCAGACTTTCACCCAAGGCTGCCACCGCCGCCTGCCGCACGGCAAGCGGCTGCACGGCATTGTTGGCAATTTCGATCAGCAGCCGTTGGCTGGTGGCGGTGCCTGTGCGCGACAACAACGCGACCGCTTTGCCGCTCAACGAGGGAACATACACGGCCGATGCAATCGCATCTTCCAGCGATCGCCATTGGTCGACGCTTACCACGGCATCGTCGGCTGCCAGGAGCCAATCGAAGGCAAATTGCGCCTGCTGGAGTCGATCGGCCGCGGTGAGTTGCTCGCCGTTACCAAGGCTTGCAGTCGCCGCCACCGCCCGAGCCGCAGCCGCTTCAATCGGGGCGTCGACAAATGCCAAGGTCCGCGGATGCCGGCGGGCAATCGCTTCGGCGCGGTCAACCTTATCGCTACTGGCAAGAATGCCGATCGGAATCATGGCGGTGCGAGCGTCTTGTCGTAACCGAGCAAGGTTTGAACTTGCCGCCGGCTCGACGAGCGTCATTTGGATCAAAATCAATTCGCAGTCGGGCATCGTCGTGGCCAGCTCGAACAGGGTGCGGTCGTCGGTCGCGATCTCCGCCTCGATTCCCTGCGTGGCCAGCAGGCCGGCAACATTTCGCGCATGCTGCTCGCGTACGTCCGCCACGATCGCGCGGCGGGCGCCCTTCGATCGAACGAAATAGTCGAGCGCGACCAGCACATCGCTCGACCCTGGATACGGGGTTTGGGCAGCAAGCCGACCGATTGCCTCGATGGCGGCTATCCGTATCCGCCGATCGGCCGATCGCGTTGCCAACGCCAGCGGACTGAGCTGCGGCGCGCTTTCGCGAAGCAAATCCGACGTGCCAGCCGCCGCCAATTGTGCACAGGCGACGACCGCGACCATCCATCGCTCGTGTCCCACGGCGTCGACCAACAGATCGTTTACGTCGTCGATCGAACAGCCGGCAAGCACGGCGACACGTCCGGCGGCCGGCGTGACTTCGATTGCCGTGCTGAGCTGCAGCCGTCGGATGTCGCGGTTGTCAGGTAAAATCTGCCGCGCCGTATGCGCCAACGAGGCGGCAAGCCGCAAATCGGCCTCGCTCCGACCGTGACGACCGTACAATTCGGCCGCGCGAAAGTACAA
>DASZPI010000644.1:0-4640 GCA_035550355.1 Pirellulales bacterium | reverse complement strand
TAGCGGCGAAGCGGTTTGGCACCTCGATGTCGGCTCATCACATCCTGGGGGTGAAGAAGCTCCCAAGGGTTTGGCTGTTCGCCAATGAAAGTGGTACGTGAGCTGGGTTCAGACCGTCGTGAGACAGGTCGGTCCCTATCTACTGTGGGCGCACGAAACTTGAGGAGGGTCTTCCTTAGTACGAGAGGATTTGGAAGGACGTTCCTCTGGTGTTCCAGTTGTCGCGCTAGCGGCACGGCTGGGTAGCTATGAACGGAAAGGATAAACGCTGAAAGCATATAAGCGTGAAGCCCGCTCCAAGATCAGGTTTCGTAGAGCTATTGCTCGAAAGTCCCCTGGAAGACGACCAGGTTGATAGGCCGGATGTGTACGCGCAGTAATGTGCTTAGCTAACCGGTACTAATGGACGAATGCTTGGCCACATTTATCCAACGCTCTTAACGATCGTTGCTTAATGTCGTGAAAAGATGCCACTCTTGCTCCAACCCAACGCTGCCGCGAGCCTACCGGCTTCGCAGCGTTCTTTCCGGTGGCCATATTGGAAAGGTCACACCCGTTTCCATTCCGAACACGGTAGTTAAGCTTTCCAAGCCGATGGTAGTACCACAAGTGCGAGAGTAGGTGCTGCCGGATTTACACACGAGCCCGCCGAGGTCGAAAGACCCCGGCGGGCTTTTTGTTGCGCCCTGCCGACCGCCCGGAATGCATCGCGTGCCAGACTTGCCAGTTTTACCGGCTGTGACGGCGATCCTCGCATCGCAGCACACCCGTCGGCGTACCATCGCGTTGTAGATTTCGAGATACTGGTTGCGCGTCGCGACCGTCGCTCGGGTGTGTTGATATCGGCTATGAATTCGATCGTTGTCGCACTGCTTACGTTCGGTTGCTGCCTTGCCGGGGCTGCGTTCGGCATGTTGCTGCGCGGGATGCTCCCCAAGCGGCACCTCTGCGATGGGACCAAGGAGACGATCCAACTTGGGATGGGCCTGATCGCCGCAATGGTCGCCCTCGTCCTTGGTCTACTGGTGGCCGCGGCGATGGCTTCGTTCGACCAGCATCGCCAGAACCTCAACGAGCTGGCCACGAACATCGTTCAGCTCGATCGGGCGCTGGCGCATTACGGCCCGGCAGCCGCGCAGCCGCGCCTGCGGCTGCGCGAAGCGGTGGCCGATGCCATCGAGCGCATCTGGCCGACCGGCGGGGTGCCTCATCCGGAATTGACCTCCGAGCGTATGACCTCTGAAGCCGAGGCACTTTATAGCTCCATCCGCGCCCTCGCCCCATCGAACGACATGGAACGGGCGCTGCAGTCCGAATCGCTGTCGACGATTGGCGAACTGAACAAGACGCGCTGGAACCTCACGCAGCATGTCGACACCACGATTCCGCCGGTGTTCCTGGCCTTGTTGATTGTTTGGCTGACAATCCTGTTCGTAAGCTTCGGGCTGTTTTCGCCCGTCAACCCCACGGTGATGGTCACGCTCTTGCTGTGTGCCGCGTCGGTGGCGGGCGCGATGCTGATGATCATCGATCTCGACCAGCCATCAACCGGCATCGTGCAGATCTCGAACGCACCGTTGGTGCACGCGTTGGACCAGCTCGGTCGATGACCGCGCCCGGCGCGATCCGCGGTTAGTTGCGCGCTTTCTGCTTGATTGCCTCGCGTTGATACAACGGCAGATGTCGGTAGTAAACTTCGAGCGTGCATACAGCCAGGGCGGTCATGTACAGGCGACCGCCGCGGACGTCGTGCTCGCGTCGAGGCGTCCAACTGCCCGCTTCGTGCCCTTGCGTTTCCTGCGAGGCGACCAGCGCGTCGCGCATGTCGGCATTCCACTGCTCCCACGTCGGCCCGCCGAAATGGTGAATCGCCTGGGTGGCATAGTACCAGTAGTACATGTTCGGCCGCTCGGGGTCGACCGGGTGCCGCTTGGCCAGCCAGGCAATGCCCGCGACCATCGCCGGGTCATCAAGCTTCCAGCCCGAGTATTGCCGCGAGAGCAGCCCCTCGGCGGTCATCGCCTCGCTGGGCGAGCCATGCGGCATGTACGAAAACATCCCTTGGCCACGCTGGTATTGCACGGTGTCTAAAAACTTCATCGCGCGGGCGAAGGTCTGTTCGGGCACGTTCAATCCCGCAGTCTGCGCACTGCGCAACGCCATGAGCTGCCAGCCGACAACGCTCGTATCGCCCGCCTGTCCAGGGCGATAACGCCAGCCTCCCGCCGGGTGCTGCGCCGCCACGATAAAGTCGATCGCACGCTGCGCCGGCGCGTGCAACAGGCTGTCTTTGGTCATCGCGTACGCTTCGCACAAGGCAATTGCCGCCTGGCCGTGGGCGTACATCGTGCCGACTCCCTCGCCGCGCAGGTCGCCGTCGGCGCCTTGCCGATCGAGCAATGCGCGTAGCCCCTTGGCAACGGTCATGTGGTAGCCGCCGTTCCAATGCGATTGTCCCGCGCCCAGAAAGGGCAACAGCGCCAGCGCCGTGCCGGCAGTATCGCTATGTCCGCCGCGGTCGCCGCAATCGCAGTTGCCTGCGTCGGCAAAATGGTCCAGGCTCCAATGCCCATCGGCGTCCTGATGTTTGCTGATCCATTGCAGGCCTCGAGCCACCGCGGCCTCGGTCTCGGTGGTTCCCCCCTCGGCCTTCAGCATACTAGCGCGAAGGTGCGGATTGCGCCCCGCCAACAGGTTGCCTCGTCCGCCGTCGAGCGTCGGCACAATGGTTGGCGGCCCGAGAGCCGACAATACATCGCCGCTCGGCAGCGCGATCGTTGGGATTACCTCGGCCAACGGCTCGCGCTTGTCGAACGAGGCCACTTCGGCCGAGCTTGGCAGCGGTTTCAGGTCAGGCGCTGCGAACTTCGTCCCTTCGTCCAGACGGTCGAAGATCCGCGCTTCGCCCGGCTGATGCACGTCGCTGATCGTTGCCGACAGCAGCAGCGGGACCGACGTTTCACGCGGCTCGGTAAACCATAGCCCCAGCAGAATGATCAGCACCATGTGCACCAGCAGGCTTACCAACGAGCTGGTAATCAGGTAGTTCGGCAGCGGGGCGACCGCCTCGGGCGATTCCGTTGCCGGCGCCTGTCGTGGCGGCGGCAGCACGGGCATCCGCGCGGCGGGCGCGGCAGCAGGCTGCGGAGCCGGCTGTGGTCGTTCGACCGGCTGCGACCAGCGCTGCCCCGGTTGGCCTCGTGTGCGGGCCTCGAGCAATCGCAGCGCCAAGGCGTGTTGCTCGTTGGTCAGCTCGACGCTCGCGCCGCACCGCCAGCAGTCGGCCAAGCGCAGCCACAGGCGGATCGACATCGGCGCGGCGCAGTCGGGGCATGCGCACGACAGCACGTCGCCATCGAGCCACAGCGCCCCCGAGTGCCGCGCAGAAGCCGACACCGGCGCCGGCTTCGGTCCAGGCACCTGCGTCGCGCTCGGCGGAACTGGAACGCTCGGGCGAACCAGGGCGTCGCTATCGGCGGTCGACATGCAAGTGAAGCTCCCCCTGGGTTCATTCTATCGCGGCCACGAGTGCCGTACACCGCCTGGACAAGCGTTGTCGATCAACGCTAGAAAGGTCGTTTGCTTTCATCGCACTCTAGAACTGCACAGCACGCATGAAGATCGGCATCGTCGGCTATCAAGGCTCGGGGAAGACAACGCTGTTCGAGTGGCTTACGGGGGTAGCGGCCGACCTGGCCGTTGCGCACCTGGGGCAAAGCGCCATGGCCGCGGTGCCTGAGCCGCGGATCGCCGAGCTGTGCGAAATCTACAAGCCGAAAAAGATCACCATGGCGTCGCTCGAGCTGGTCGATACGCCAGGGCTGAGCCGCACGCACGAAGGCAACGCGGCCCGGCTGGGATTGATTCGCGAGGCGGGCTGCCTGGTGCTGGTCGTCGCGGCGTTCGATGGTTCCGACCCGTTGGCCGACGTGGCGAGCTTCCGCGAAGACACGCTACTGGCCGACTTGGAGATTGTCTCCGGCCGGGTCGAGCGGCTGCGCGACAGCGTCAAGCGACCGCGCCCCAACCGCGACCAGGAGCTTGCCGAACTGGCGTCGCTCGAAAGCGTGCTGCAATCGCTCGAGGCGGGCAAGCCCCTGGCTGCCAGCGCCATGAACGAGGAGCAGTTCAAAGCGACGCGCAGCTTTCGGCTGATGTCCGAAAAACCGATGCTCGTGCTGATCAACGCCGCCGACGACGACGAGGACCTGGACCGCTATGGTCGCGCGCTGGCCGACAGTACGCCGTGCATCGCGGTGCGCGTGGGGCTGGAGCGCGAGTTGGCCAGGATGAGCCCCGAGGATCGCGCCGCGTTCGAAGAAGAAATGGGGCTCAGCGGCTCGCGCAAAGACGATGTGCTGCGAATGATGCTCGACGTTTCAGGCCAAATGCTGTACTTCACCGCCGGCGAAAAAGAGGTCCGCACCTGGATGCTCCGCCAAGGAGGCAGCGCCCTGGAAGCCGCCGCGAATATCCACACTGATCTTGCGCGGGGGTTCATTCGTGCCGAGGTGATGCAGTGCGCCGACCTGGTGCGGCTAGGCAGCGAGCGCGAGATCAAGGCGGCGAACCTGGTGCGCCAGGAACCCAAGGACTACGTGATCCGCGACGGCGACATCCTGAACATCAAGTTCAGCGTG
>DASZPI010000643.1:0-13862 GCA_035550355.1 Pirellulales bacterium | reverse complement strand
GGTCGATTTTCTCGATGGTTATCGCAGCACCCCGGAGCTGTCGTTTGCCGTGCGCCACAACCGCTGCGACTGCGGCATCATGGTCACGGCCAGCCACAACCCGCCCAGCGATAACGCCGTGAAGGTGTATTGGTCCACGGGCGGGCAGTTGCTCCCGCCGCACGACCGTGGTGTGATCGATTGCGTGGCGGCGGTCACGAACATCGCGCGAGTACCGTTCGGCCAGGGCATCGCCGATGGAACAATCATCTGCTGCCAACAACCAATCGATCGCGCCTACCAGGCGGCGGTGCTCGAGCAAAGCCTGCCGGGCCCGCGCGACTTGAAGCTCGTCTATTCGCCGATGCACGGCGTCGGCGCCGCGAGCATCGTGCCTGTGCTGCACGCAGCCGGCTTCGACGACGTGACCGTGTTCGCTCCGCACGCCACGCCCGATGGCGATTTCCCGAACGTACCCGGACACGTCGCGAATCCCGAGAACACGGCGACCTTCGCCGCGATCATCGAGCATGCCCGCGCCGTGGGAGCCGACCTCGTACTATCGACCGACCCCGATGCCGATCGCCTCGGCTGCGCGGCGCCGGTGGCGCGCGGCGGCGAGTGGCGAACGCTGTCGGGGAACCAGATCGGGGCGCTGCTCGCGGAATTCGTGCTCGACGGCCGACGTCGGGCCGGCCGGCTGGGGCGCGAGCATTACGTGCTCAAAACGCTCGTCACCACCGAAATGATCCGCCGCATTGCCGATTCGTACGGCATTGCGACCCACGGCAAGCTGCATGTCGGTTTCAAGCATATCGGGGCGGCGATCGACGAATACGGTCCCGAACGATTCGTGATCGCGGCCGAGGAATCGCACGGCTACCTGGCCGGCAGCTACGCGCGCGACAAGGACGCGACGGTCGCCGCGCTGTTGATGGCCGAGCTGGCGGCGAGCGTCAAGGCGGCGGGACTCACGCTGCACGAAAAGCTCGACGCCTTGTACTGGCAGCATGGCTGCCACAGCGAAGTGCAGATTTCGCGCACGCTGCCCGGTTCGGAGGGGATGCAGCGGATGGCGCACTTGATGCTCAACCTCCGCCGCGATCCACCGGCGACGCTCGGTGGGCTGAAGGTGATCGGGGTGCACGATTATCTGCTCGAAACGCCGTCGGCCGACATGGTCGTGCTCGACCTTGAAGGCGCGGACAACCGCGTCGCGATTCGCCCCAGCGGCACCGAGCCGAAAATCAAGTTCTACCTGTTCGCCTTCGAGCCGCCCGAGCTGATCGGCGACCTCGCCGCGACGAAGGCAGAGCTGCGGGCACGGCTGGCGCGCGTGAGCGACGACCTGGCCCGGCTCGAATGACGGCGGGGCTTAGCTGCTGTTCCGCCGTTCATAGCGCGGCGCGCTCAACAGGTCGAACACCAGCGTAACGAACGCAACAACGCCGAAGAATACTAGAGCAGGCATCATACACACTTAGGCACAGGATCGAGGGATTTCGACCTGTGAGATGCCGCCTGGACGAGGGTGGTCACAACCTCGCCGCCGATTTTTGACGCGCCGAAACAAAAAAAGCGGGGGCCCGGCGGCCCCCGCTCAACACAATCGAACCACGTTCTCGTTACCGCGCGGCGGTCAACGATTCGGCTCCCGGCGAGCCGTTCAAACCGATCGTCAACTGCCGGTTCGTACCAGCAAACAACGACACCGACTCTTCGCGCACCTGGGTCCGCCCGTTCTGCTCAAACTCGACCCGAACCTCGTAATGGGCTGCGCCAGGCACATGGGTAGGAACGGTGGTGCCGAACACCCGTGTCGTTCCTGCCGCCTTGGTCAACTGTCCGTCCACATACACACGGGCCTTCGCCGGCACGTGCAACGTCAACATCGCACGGGCCGACGTGGACCGTTGCGCCACCGGCAACGGCTCGACCGACGATTGTCCTGCCGCCACGGCTCGGGAATCGTCGAAGTCGAACCGCACTGCCTTACGTTCGCCTGCCGTCACGGTGACCAACTGCGATCGCTGCACCCGCCGATCGCCGACCTTCACTTCCGCTACCAACTCGTACGAGTACTGCTGTCCCGGTTGCAATTTCGAGGTGACGAACGCGCGCCGCGCCCCCTTAAGCTGCGTCCGCTGGCCATTGACGTAAACCACCGCGGTGGGCGGAACTTTTACGTCCAACAACAGCGAATCGCTGGGGATCGCCTGCTGATTGGGGACGCTCGGCATGTCGTCGGCCTCGCGATAGGTTGTGCCCGAGCTGTCGCTGGGCGAAACCATTCCCATGCTTCCCGAAGGAAACGGATAATTCGATTCCATCGGCCAGCCGTAGTGATTCGGCCAGGGGGCAATGCCGTGCGGATACCACGAATGCGGGCCCCCCCACGGCCCACCCCAGAACCGGGCGCCTGGGTAGCCGTACATCACACCCGCCCGCACCCAGGCCGGCCACCAACGATGATACCGGACTTCACAAACCGCCTGGGCCGCGCTGGCAGCCAACAACACGGCGATCAGACCGCCTGCGACCAAACTCGCTGCACGAAAGCGGGCCATGGAACGCTCCTTGTCCAATCTCGATCTGAGAAACGCGAGATTCCTGGACAAGTCTAACCTCGAATTGGCGCGCAGGGAGCGACTCGGCGCCAATTCCGCGCGCGCAGCGAGGCCTCACGGCGAGCGCCCAAGGCGCAGGCCATGAAGTTTACCGGCACGTTACAGCTTAACTCGCGGCATGGGCCGCCACTGCGGCCGCTCGCCCGGGTGCAGGTCAGCCCTGCTTCTTCAGCCGCCGTTCGAGCATCGCGACATTCGCGCGGATCGCCTCCAAGTTCGGGTTCAATTGGAGCGCCCGACGAAAGTGCTCGAGCGCTTGCAGCATGTTGCCTTGGTACAAGAAGCACTGGCCCATGCCGGCCAGCGCGCCAAAGTGTACGGGATTCAGCTCGGCGGCCCGGCGGCAGTCGCGAATGCTGTCGGCATACCGGCCCAGGCCGTAGTGGGCGATCGCCCGTTGGTTCCAAGCCTCGGCCAATTCCGGGGCCTCGGCAATCAGATGCGTTGCCGCGGCCAGGGCATCGTCGAACGTGCGCGACTGGTTCAGGCGAATGATCCGTTCGAGCGATTCCTGCTGGGCTTCGCTGCCATCGCGGCACCAGACGTTTCGCAGGGCGTTCTCGGCGAGCATGCGCACGCCGCGGTCTTCGTCGCGCAGCGCCGAGCCTAGAATGTCGTTCGAGCGGTAATCGCCCAGGTAGCCCAAGGCCAGCACCGCCGCACGCCGCGTCAGCCGCGGCGCTGCCTGGACCAGCCGCTCGAGCGTGCCGGGCAGGTAGCGCAGCGCCACGCGCCGGATGAACTCGGCGGAATCCTGGTCGGCCAGGTAGGTATGATAGATTCGTTCGAGGGCCGCGACGCGCGACGCCGGCAAATCGCTCACGAGCACAGCTTCCTAGAGAAAATGACCAATCGCCGATTAAGTTCCTTCCAGCGTAATCAGGGTCGACCGCAGGTCCAGTTCGGAGGCTGTCGGATTCGTGAGCCCAGCGATGCGAGGAGCCGTTACATCCGGCACAATTGACAGCAGAAACGAGTGGGCACTTTGAAGACACGAACCATGCGACTGCTCTCGATTGCGGTAATTCTGATCGCCGGCCGCGTGTGCACGGCCGCGGAGGCGGACCGTCGATTGGCGGCGCCAGTGAGTGCTAGCTGGTCGGGCGTCGGGTTGCGGCAGGCATTAACAGGACTTACGCAGATCGGCGGCCTGCCGTTCATTCTGGATCGCCGCGTCGATCCCGACGCGCCGCTGACCGCCTCGTTCACGATGACCCCGCTGGGCGACGCCTATCGCGAATTGGCCGAACTGCGCGGTACGAGGTACGTGGCGATCGGGCCGGTGGTGTACCTTGGCCCGCGCGCCGACGAGGTGACCACGCTCGCCACACTGCGCAGCGACGAAGCGCGGAAGCTGAGCTCGAAAGTCGCTGCAATTTATCTGGCGCGCAAAACCTGGCAGTGGGACGATCTGGCGACGCCGCGCGAACTGCTCGCCCGATTGGCCAACGAAGCGGGGGCCAAAGTCTCCGGCATCGAGCGCGTGCCGCACGACCTGTGGGGCGGGGCAAATCTGCCGCCGACGACATTAATCGAACGATTGACGCTGGTCGCGGTGCAATTCGATTTGACGTTCCGCTTAGCCGACGACGGTCGCACGATTGCCCTCGAGCCTTTGCCAGCCAGCCTGCCGACCACGGCGCCAAATGTCGCGCGTTCGAAGCCGACCACCACCCCGACCGCGCCGCGCGGCAAGCAGGTGCACACGCTGAAGGTCGATAACGTACCGCTTGAACGCCTGCTCGAAGCCTTGACCACGAAGATGGGGCTGACACTGAATCTCGACCGAGCGGCGATTGTTGCCGCGGGCATCAAGCTCGATCAGCTCGCGTCGCTGCACGTGATGCAGGTTACGACCGAGCAGTTGTACCAACAGCTACTCGAGCCGCTCGGGCTGTCGTCGCGCCTGGATGGCACGACGTTGTATGTCGGCGTCAAATCGCCTGGACGCTAATTGTTACCCGTGGGATTTTGTCCCGGCGGGCCGCCGGGTCCGCGGCCACCGAACAGCTTCGAGCGGTCGATCTCGAACGGCTCGCCTTTCATCTTCTCGAACTGTTCCTGCTGCGTCGGCGAGAGGATTGCCATCACTTTGGCCGTCGATTGCTCGCGCATCTCGTCGAACTTCTTGCCCATTTCCTCGCGCGAGACTTGCTGATTATTGTTGCGCGCCGCCTGGAACATCTGGCCGAAGGCCGCCCGGCTTTCCTGGCGCGACTGCTCGATTTGCTGCTTTTGCTTATCGGTGAGCTTGAGCTTGGCGATGACCGTTGGATCTTCCAGGGCGGCGGAGCCCCGAAGTTGCAGGCTGATCTGATCGAGCCGATCCATCTGTGGTTTTTGCAATCCTTTTTGCAACTGCTGCCGGACGGCTTGCGCCATGGCATCGCCTTGCTGCCGCATCTGGGCGAAGGCCGCTTCGCGTTCCTGGTCCGACAGGTCTTCCAGATCCTCGCGCGAGACCCGCATCGCTTGCCGCTGCGCCTCGACCTGCTGGGCGAACATGGCGAGCCCTTCTTTTTGCTTGGGCGTGATCTTGAGCTCCTTTTGCACCTCGTCGAGCGCGAGCAATTGCAGCAGATCGCTGCCTGGGCCGCGGCCAGGTCCGCCCGGTCCGCCGCGCCCGGGCCCGAAGCCGCCTTGGCCCGGCGTCGGCCCTTGCTGGCCCCATGCGATGGTCGCCAGACTGAACGAAATCAAGCCCGAAGTGGCGATGGCCCGCAGAAGCCGCGATTGCATGGCCGAGTACTCCGAAAGAAGAGGACGACGCGATTGCCGATTACGCCTAAAGATAAACGTCGGCGTGACGCGATTATTGCACGGATTGTCGCCCAAGGCGACCATCCGCGATTCGGCTACGACATGCTCATTTCAGCAGCTTTTGCAAGCCGCCCTTCACTTCCTGCTCGATGCGGCCCTTGACCATCATGGCCGCCAGCGGAATCTCGAGCACCACGTCGGTGTTGTTGTCTTGCGAGGCGAGCGTGCCCTTGAACGTGAAACCAAGCGTTTTGAACGAGAACTCGAGCGTGTTGCCGTTCCAGTTCTCGGTCACGTCCTTAATCTGGTCCTGGTACTGCGAGCGAATCCGCGGCATGAACTCGTGCAACTTGGCCGAGGCATCGGCGGCGGTCATCGAATGCGGAACGCTGAAATTGATTTTGGGCATCCGTGGGCTTTCCATTCACAATGGGACGTTAGCCCCAGGCGACTCGCCGGGAGCTAAAGGATAACCGATTTGAGGCGATTCAGCAGGCGAACCGCGTGCCCAATCTCGGCTTTTTGCCGGGCTGGCTCCTGCGGAATCTCGCGCTCAATGGTCAGCGGGCCTGCGTAGCCAATCTCCTTGAGCGTACGCAAATAGTTCTCCATCCCCACATCCCCCTCGCCCAGCGGCACCTCGCGGCCCCATTCTTTGCCGGGGTTCGCCGCCCACGTGCCATCTTTGCAGTGCACGCTGCGCACGTACCGGCCGACCTTCTTCAGCGCCGCGATCGGCTCGCCCGAGCCGTAGAGGATCATGTTCGCCGGGTCGAAATTGATGAACAGGTTGTCGCGGCCGACGTCGGCAATGAACTCCAGCAGTGTGTCGGCCGGTTCTTGCCCGGTCTCGAGGTGCAGCGCCTGGCCGTTGCGCTGGCAGTGGTCGCAGACCGCTTGCGTGACGGCCACCACGTCGCGGCGCAGCGGGTCGTTGCGATCGTGCGGCACAAAGCCGACGTGCAAACCCACGACCGGGCAGCCCAGCAGCTTGGCGAAGTCGGCGATCTGCTTCAACTCGGCCGTGCGGGCAGCACGCGTCGCCGGCGGCACGAGGCCCACGGTGCGGGCCACGGTGGGAATATCAGCATAGCTTTCGCCGTCGAAGCCGCCGAACACGGCGGTCAGGCGAATGCCGGCGTCCTTCAACCGCGCCAGGAACGCATCGGCCGCGGCCTTGGTGCGCGACTCGGGGGCCGGCGCGTGCAGTTGGATCGTCGGCACGCCCAGCTCGCGGGCCACTTCGAGCTGCACGCCCAAGCCGGCGTCGATGCTCGCAAACACGCCAATGGGCCAGGGGTCGGGAGACGCGGCGGGCAAGGGTAAACTCCGCGAGATGAATGTCTAATTCCTAATGACGAATGCCTAAAGAATGACGAATGACGAATTCCGAATCAACCCACGCCATTCGTTCGTCATTCGTGCTTCGTCATTCCTTCGACATGCGAAATTCGACATTCGTCATTAAACTTTGACCGTCGGCGCCTTGCCCTCGGGCGTCTCGTCGCTGTCGATGTCGAACCATTCGTCCTTGAACTCGATTCGCTTGTTCTCGCGCATCGCGATGTTCGTGGTCAGCGCGATGATCGCGTCGGCCATGGCCACCTTCGGCTGGCACTTGGGCTGGTTCTGCTCGAAATCGAAGTTGCGGATGCACCAGGCCCAGTGCTCCATCTCTTCGGTGTAGCCGCGGCTCACGGGCCCATCGAGCGCCTGCTTAGCCACGGCCGCCACGCCGCCGCCGCTGGCGGTGGTGTCGAGCGTTGGGCCCCCCTTGCCTTTCACCACGCCGACGCTGGTCGACGTCGCCGCATCCTTGAACAGCATCACTTCGGCTTCGTTCTCGAGGATCAGCGTCCCCTTGGTGCCCATCACCACTTCGCCGTAGCCGCCGTAGCCGTTGCCGTTGATCGACGAGTAGCTGACGATGATCTTCTTCTCGCGCAGCTCGGGGTCCTTGGCTTCGTACGCCGGGGCCGGATACTCGTACACGCATTGCACGTGGTCGTCGACCTCGCGATCATGCGGGAAAATCGAGCGCACGCCGACTGCCGAGACCGACAGCGGACGCGCCTTCTTGCCGTCGGTGCGCTGCGCGGTGCAGAAGATGCCCGAGGCGTCGAGCTGATGACTGCCCAGTTCGGCCATCAAGCCGCCGCCGGTGCGCATCCACAGCCGCCAGCGGATCAATTCCTCGAGCGGCGAAACGACGTAGCCGCCGGCGAGCGTCTTTTCCTGATAGCCGTACTTGGCGGCATCGACGGCGTTGTCGAGCACCTGTTTTTCCCAGATCTGCTTCTGCTTGAGCAGCGTTGTGTTGCCGGGGTCTTTGTCGAGCTTGGCGTTCAAGTCGGCAAGCTTGGCGACGAGTTCCTTGGGCATCGGCTGCTGCCAGCTATCTTTGCCGGGCAGATTGCCGCGGTGCCACTGGGCGCGGATCTGGTGCACATCGCCGATCAGGCCGCGCTTGAGCGTATCGACCGCGTTGTCGTACAGGATGCTGTAGTGGCGTTGGTGGCCGGTGGCGAGCAGCTTTTTGGTCTGCTTCGAAACGCGCCCCATGTCCTTGCATTGGCCAATGCTATGGGCCATGAGCTTTTCGGTCAGGACGTGTTTGCCGGCCTTCATCGCGTCGATCGCGACCACATCGTGCAGGTGCAGCGGCAGGGCGATGATCACCGCCTCGATGTCCTTGTTCTTGAGCAGCTCCTTGTAGTCGTCGTACACCTTCACGTGCTTGCGGGCGGCGTCCTCGCTCTTGTAGCCGTACTTCTTCATCAGACCGCAGCGGTTGGCCGCGGCGCTGGGGCTCGATTGATCGCCGTAGAAGGCGCGATAGATGTTGTACGGCCGGATGTCGCTGATCGCGATCACGTCGAGGTACTCGGGCGTGATGTTATTGATCAGCACGTTGCCTTCGTCGCCGGTGCCGATCACGGCCACGCGCACGGGGTCGTTGACCTTCGAGTAGCCGAAGTAGAACGCTCCCAGGCCGGCGCCGCCTGCGGCTGCGGCGGCGACGCTGCCGGCCAAAAATTCGCGACGGGTCAGCTCGCTGCCGACCACGTTTTGAAAGTTCGTTTTACCGATCGCCCGATCTTCCGCACTGAGATTCATGGTTTCAATTCCTCGGGCCGAACAGCGGCCGAACCAGCAAATAGTGAATGAAAAAATCGAGCCCTGCCCAGCGGCCGACCGGCAAGGTCGCCAACGCGAACAGGGCCATCATTTCGACAAACTCTTTACCCACGATGAACGTCCGCCCCGCAGCCGGCGGCGGAGGCGGATACAGGCCCGGCCAATCGGGCGCGGCCAGCACGATCGACAGCAGGAACAACGCCCCGCCGAACGCCGCCAAGCGCGTGACCAGACCCGCCATCAGGCAGGCGCCAATCGCGATGTTGCTCCAGGTGATGATGTTGTCGGGCGTGAGCAGCGCGGCCATCGGCTGCGGCGCGGGCCCCCGCTTGGCTTGCTCGGGAGTGAGCAAGGCGTGCAGGTCGTCGTGGAAGTCGGCGGCAATGCGGTCGATCTCGTTGCCGATCGCCGTCAGCTTGCTGCGCAGCTTGCTCTGCGAGTCCCAAGCGCGCTTCTGCTCGAACGGAGCGTCGGCATCGGGCTGAACGCGCAGCTTTTCCAGCCGGCCGAGATCGTGGAAGTAATCTTCCAGGTCGGTCGCTTTCTCTTTGAGGTAGTTCTTCAACTCGGCTTCGCGCTGCTCGAGCGCCGCCTCGGCCTCGCGTTCCTGCTCGGGCGTGATGCGGTAGTGCCGCTCAAAGGCCTCGGTGTCGTCGTGCATCTTTTCGGCGATGCGATCGTACGTTGTTTCGATCGCCGTGCGGCGATGCTCGTCGGCCGGCACGCGCTCGTCGCCCAGCTTGACTTCGAACGCGCCGAATCGCTCGCGGCCGTCCCAATCGGGCACCAACTCGTGGAACTTCTCGGCCAAGGGGCCTTTCGCCTGGCCCAAGAACCCCGCCGAGGTGAAATGATGGCTAGTCAGCTTATCGAGGCCCGCATACAGGAAGTGCCAGCCGATGGTGATGCGCAACAGCACCAAGGCGAACATCGACAGCGGACCAATCGTCGAACGACAACAGGCCAAGGTAGGTTGCTCCTGCCCCGATCAGCGAGGCGTGCAATGAAAATCAGCGAGACAGACCGAAAATCCCGTGGGGCGAGACCTTCGATTGTAAACGTGCTTGCCGCCGTTAGCCACCGGTTTTTATCGAATCGGGGATCAAATCGCCCACGGGTCGGCGGTGGTCGGATCCCCGGCCGAGGCCGTACAATAAATGGTGAAATTCTCCCGGAGGCTTTGCCGATGTCGCCTGAATCACTCCCCCCGGACTTGGCTCACTTTGTCGACCAACAGGTAGCGGCCGGCAAATACGCCTCACCGGCCGAGGCGATCTGCGAAGGCGTGCGTCTGCTGCAAGAGCGCGAGCAGCGACTGACTGAACTGCGAAGCGAATTGCTACCGTCGATCGAACGTCTCGACCGTGGCGAAGGCATCGAACTTGATGCCGAAGTATTGAAGGCCGAACTCCACCACGAATTCGAGCAAACGCCGTCAGTGCCGCGTTGACATGGGACGCCTCGTCTGGGATCGCAAAGCCCGAGAGGATATCAAGTCGATTTGGCGCTGGATTGCGCAGAGCAACCTTTCTGCGGCCGATCGAGTTTACGATGATATCTGGCAGACCGCGCGACTCATCGCGACCCAACCGGAGATGGGCGAACCTCGACCGGAGCTAATGGTCAACCTGCGCAGCTTCTCCGTGGGCAGCTATGTGCTGTACTATCGACCGCGTCGCGACGGAATCGAAGTAGTGAGAATTCTTCACGGAGCGCGGGACGTCGACAGCGCGTTCGGCGGCAAACGTTCCCGTTAAACGCTCGCCTCACGTCGCCACGCCGCGGAGTGGCTCGGGGGCGCGTGCGTACATGGCTTCGATCCGGTCGGCGTATTGCCGCGCGATCTCGCCGCGCCGCGGCTTTAAGGTCGGCGTCAGCTCACCCGCCTCGACCGAAAACGCGCGATCGAGCAGCACAAAATCGCCGATCTGCTCGTAGCGCGAAACCTCGCTGAACCGCTGGCGAATACGATCGGCGAACAGCCTTCGCACCCGTTCGTGGGCCAGTGCCTCGGCCGCCGACGTGACCGGGATGCCCTCGTCAACGATCGCCGCTCGCAAGTGCGCGGGGTCGGGCACGATCAACGCCGTCAGGTAGTTTCGGCCATCGCCGATCACGATCGCCTGGTGGATCAACGGCTCGGCCACGAGCAGCGACTCGAGGTACACCGGCGCGATATTCTTGCCGCCCGCCGTGACGATCAGCTCCTTTTTTCGGCCGGTGATCTTCAAGTAGCCATCGGCGTCGATCTCGCCCAGGTCGCCGGTCTGAAACCAGCCGTCGGTCATCACGGCTGCCGTCGCTTCGGGCCGATTCCAGTAGCCGAGCATCACGTGCTCGCCGCGCGTGAGAACCTCGCCGTCGCTGGCGATGCGCACCTCGACTCCCGGGATGGGCCGGCCGACGGTCCCCAGTTTGCGCGCGGCGACGGTGCAGGTCGAAATCACCGGCGAGGTTTCGGTCAGGCCGTAGCCTTCGAGCAGCGTCACGCCGTTGCGTTGGTAAAACTCGCCGACATGCCGCGGCAACGCGGCGCCGCCGGCAATGCCGGCGCGCAGGCGGCCGCCGAACAACTCGCTCAACGCGCCCGGCTTTTCCGCAGTTCCCTGCTGCACCAGGTGACGCATCACCTTCTCGAAGAAGTACGGCACCCCGTTGACCAACGTCGGCTTGAAGCGGGCGCATTGGGCGAGCGTCGTCTCGGGCGAATCGGCCAGCACCAGCTCGCACCCCTGCACCACCCAGGTGTACAGGTCGCATGTCCGCGCAAAGATGTGGCTCAACGGCAGCCACGTCACGCGCAGGTCGCCAGCCCGCGGGCCAAAAATCTCGATCGAGGCCACCGCGTTGCTCGCCAGGTTGTGCTGGCTGAGCATCACCCCCTTCGGCTCGCCGGTGGTGCCCGACGTGTACAGGATCGTCGCCAGGTCGCGGGGCTGAACGGCGTCGCTCGCCTCGCGCTCGAGCCGCTGCGCCTCGTCGGCGTCGGCCGCCGCCACCAGATCGCTGAAGCTGCGGAACAACCGTCCCGGCCACGACTCGTAGCAGGTATCGAAGGCGATAATGCGCGTGCTCGTCGGGATCGCGTCGGCATGCGCGGCCAGCTTCTCGGCCTGCTCGGGGCCCGAAAGCACGATCGCCCGCGGACTGCAATCGGCAATCTGATATGCGATCTGCGCTCCCGACAACGAGGCGTGCACCGGCACATGCACGGCGCCGGCCGTCTGAATGCCCAGGTCGGCGACGATCCACTCGTACCGGTTCGGCGAAACGAGCAACACCCGGTCGCCGCGCTCGACCCCCAGGCTGCGCAGCGCCGCGGCAAAGCGGCGCACGTCGTCGGCCACGTCATTCCAAGTGAGTGCGACAAACTCGTTGCCGCGGCGCACGTGAATGGCCACGTCCGCGCCGCTGTGGCGCACGCGATGCTGGAACAAGCCGACAATCGTTTGCGGCGACGAGACCGTCGAATGGTTGGCCATCAATGCACCCGCTCGAAAATCGTCGCGATCCCCTGCCCGACGCCGATGCACATCGTCGCCAGCCCCAGCGTAGCGTCGCGGTCGATCATGTTGTTGATGAGCGTCGTCGAGATGCGGGCCCCGCTGGCCCCCAACGGATGGCCAATGGCGATCGCGCCGCCGCGGACATTCACTTTGTCCAGGTCGAGGTCGAGCATGCGAATGCACGCGATCGCCTGGGCGGCGAAGGCTTCGTTCAGCTCGATCAGGTCGATGTCCTTGAGCGACAGCCCGGCGCGCGTGAGCACCTTTTGCGTCGCCGGCACCGGGCCGGTGCCCATGACCGCCGGGTCGACGCCGACCACCGCCGTCGCGAGAATGCGGACCTTCGCTTGCAACCCCAGGGCCGCGGCGCGCTCGTCGGACATGATGAGCATTGCCGCCGCACCGTCGTTCAGCGGCGAGCTGTTGCCGGCCGTCACGGTGCCCATGCCGGGCATGAATGCCGGCTTCAGCGCGGCGAGCGACTCGAGCGACGCCTCCGGCCTGACACATTGGTCGGACTCGACCAGGAAGCGGCGGCCCGCCTCGTCGTGCCCCCAGATGGGCACCATTTCGCGGCGAAATTCGCCGTTGGCTTGCGCAGCGGCGGCGAGCTTGTGGCTGCGCAGGGCAAATTCATCCTGCTCCTCGCGCGAGATGCCCTGGCTTTGGGCCAGGAACTCGGCCGTCACGCCCATCATCAGCGCCCCTTTGCTGGTGCGCTGAAACAGCTTGGGGTTGAGGTCCAGCCCCTTGTCCATGGGAATGTGCTGCATGTGCTCCAGCCCGCCGACGATCTGCACGTCCTCGAACCCCGCCATGATGGCGTGCGAGGCCTGGTTCAGCGCCTGCAAGCTGCTGCCGCACAGCCGATTGACCGTCGCCCCGCCGGTGGCCATCGGCAGCCCGGCCATCAGCGAGACGCTGCGGGCCACGTCGAACCCCTGCTCGCCTTGCTGCTGCGTGTTGCCCATCACCACGTCTTCGATCACTTCGGGATCGACGCCGCTGCGATCGACCAGCACCTTCACGACCGTCACGGCCAGGTCGTCGGACCGTACGTTGCGGAACCATCCCTTTTCAGGATGCGCCCGACCAATCGGAGTGCGCAGGGCGTCGATGACAACGGCGTGTTTCATGGCAGCGTTGATCCGTAGGGCAAAGCGGCGAGTGGAATGACGAATGACGAATGTCTAATGCCTAAGGAATGACGAATGACCCAACGACGAAGGTTCGACCGGTTCGTCATTCGTAGTTCGTCATTCCATAGACATTCGTCATTCGACATTCGTCATTCCCCATTCTACCCCGCGTAGAACGTTCCGCCGCGTTTGGCGAGATCGAGCAACATCGGTGTCGGCCGGTAACGCGCGCCCAGCGCCTCGTACGGCTTCAGGCGCTCGACGATCTTCGCCGCGCCGATCGTGTCGGCCCAGAACAACAAACCACCTTTGAACGGCGGAAACCCGGTGCCGAAGATCAGCCCCAGGTCGACATCGCGGGCGTCGCGGACTTTCTTTTCTGCGAGGATGCGCGTCGCTTCGAGCACCATGGGCAGGAACAGCCGGTCGGTGATGTGCTCGGCGGACAGTTTGGCCCCCGCGGGCTTGATGTGCGGCGCGAGCAACTCGTTGACGCTGGGGTCGGGTTCGCCGCGCCCCTTTTTGTCGTTGCCGTATTTGTAGAAGCCGGCGCCGCTTTTCTGCCCCAGGCGGCCGGCCTTGACCATGGCGTCGAGCACCGGCGCAGCGACGATCCGATCGGGAAACGCGTCGTGCATCACCTGCCCGGCGTAGAACGCCGTGTCGAGCCCCACCACGTCGTACAGCGTGAGCGGCCCCAGCGGCATGCCGCA
>DASZPI010000642.1:0-2563 GCA_035550355.1 Pirellulales bacterium | reverse complement strand
GTTCGTGTCGCCCGACGTGACGTTGTAGTGCAGCACCAAGGTCAGCGACAGCAGGCTGACCATGTTCATCACCTTGACCAGCGGATTGATGGCCGGGCCGGCGGTATCCTTCAAGGGGTCGCCCACGGTGTCGCCGGTGATCGAAGCCTTGTGGGCCTCGCTCCCCTTGCCGCCGTAGTTGCCGTCTTCGATCAGCTTCTTGGCGTTGTCCCATGCACCGCCGGCATTGGCCATGAACACGGCCAGCAACTGGCCGACCAGGATCATGCCGGCCAGGAAGCCGCCCAGCCCGTAGGGCCCCAAGATGAAGCCGACCAGCAACGGGCAGACGATCGCCAAGATGCCCGGGCCAATCAGTTCCTGCTGAGCCGCCGTGGTGCAGATGCCCACGACGCGCCCGTAATCGGGCGTTTTGGTGCCGGCCATGATCGCGGGGTCGCGGAACTGGGCGCGGCATTCTTTGACGATCAGGTACGCGGCGCGACCCACCGCGCGGATCAACATGCTCGAGAACAGGAACGGCACGGTGCCGCCGATCAGGAAGCCGATGAACACCGTCGGGTCGGCAATCGTCAGCCGGCCGGCTTGCTCGGCGTACTCGCTGGCCTTCATCTGGGCGATGCGTTCCTCGCTGCCCACGGCCAGCACCGCAATGAACGACGCGAACAACGACACCGCGGCGATCACCGCCGAGCCGATGGCAATGCCCTTCGTCTCGGCCTTGGTGGTGTTGCCCACGGCGTCGAGGTCGGCCAGGATCTGACGGGCGCGCTTGTAGCTGCCCGGCTCGGCCGCCTCCATCGCCTCTTTGTCGTAGCCCATCTCGCCGATGCCGTTGGCGTTGTCGGCAACGGGGCCGAACACGTCCATCGAGATCGTGTTCCCCGTGAGCGTGAGCATGCCGATGCCGCACATCGCCACGCCGTAGGCCACGAAGATCGGGCTGGTGCCGCTGTAGATCAGCACCGAGGCCAGGATCGCGCCGGCGATGATCAGCGTGGCGTAGACGGTCGATTCGTAGCCGACGGCAAAGCCTTGGATGATGTTCGTCGCGTGACCCGTCTGGCAATTCTTCGCCAGCGATCGCACCGGCTCGTACTGCGTGTGGGTGAAGTAGCTGGTGCACTTGTTGAGTGCCACGGCCAGGAACACGCCGATCAGGCAGGTGAGCGCCGGCCGCAGATCGAGTGTGCTCGAGCCGAAGTTGGCCCAGAACGGCATGGCGCCGACCGAAGGAGCGCCGTCGACCTGCGGATAACCCGCCGCCGCGACCGGATACTTGGCGAAATACTCGGCGTCGAAGTGCAGATAGCCGAAGCCGAGCAGGAAGAAGCCGATGACGCTGATTACGCTGCCGATCAGGAAGCCGCGATGCACCGAGTGCAGGGCAGTGTCGGAGGTGTCGTTCTCGCCGGCGCGCACGCTGTAGGTGCTGATGATGCTGCCGATGACGCCGATCGCGCGCACCAGCAGCGGGAACACGACGCCCTTGATGCCGAAGCTCGCCAGGCCGAGGATCATCGCGGCGACGATCGTGACTTCGTAGCTTTCGAAAATGTCGGCCGCCATGCCGGCGCAGTCGCCGACGTTATCGCCGACGTTGTCGGCGATGGTGGCGGCGTTGCGTGGATCGTCTTCGGGGATGCCGGCCTCGATCTTGCCCACCAGGTCGGCCCCGACGTCGGCGGCCTTGGTGTAGATGCCGCCGCCGACGCGCATGAACAGCGCCAGCAGCGTGCCGCCGAAGCCGAAGCCCAGCAGCGCTTCGTACGCTTTCTCGCCGTAGGCCATGAAGATCAGCGTGCCGCCGAGCAAGCCGAGGCCGTCGGTGAGCATGCCGGTGATGGTGCCGGTGCGATAGCCGAGCTGCATGGCCGTGCCGTAGCTCGAGCGAGCCGCGGCGGCGACGCGCAAGTTGCCTTGCGTGGCCAGGCGCATGCCGACGAACCCGACGGCCCAGCTAAACAACGCGCCGACCAGAAACGCGCCGGCGCGCCCCATGGCAAACACCTGGTTGCCGCCCATCGTGAAATACAGCACCGCGGTGATAATGACGATCAGTGGCGCAATACGCTTAAACTGCTGTGCGAGGTATGCGTTCGCTCCTTCGCGCGTGGCGTTGGCCACTTGCTGCATTTTGGGGGTGCCGGTATCGGCGCGCATCACCTGGCCGACCAGCATGCCGGCATACACCAAGGCGGCGATCGCCGTGGCCAAGACGATCCAGAGCATCGTCTTTTCGAACGAGCTCGAGCGCTCGCTCTTCATGAACGAGAAGTATTCGAACGGCTGGTTGTGGTCCGTGTCGCCGGCGGCGGCGTGCGTCTCAGCCTCGATGCTCGAGGCCGGTTGCGCGGTGACAATTCGCGTGACGCCGATCGCGGCGTAGGTCGTACAAGCGAGGACCAGCAGCAGGGTGGTCGCTCTGCGGCGTAGGGTGCGAAGCATCCAGCGGCTCCTTCGGCGGGTGAACGATTTGCGTGCGTTAAATGTTCGTTATAGAGAGCTGCGGTTGTATCACGCAGCCAGCCTGGGATGCAACCGCCTTGGGTGGTGCGTTTAG
>DASZPI010000641.1:0-7648 GCA_035550355.1 Pirellulales bacterium | reverse complement strand
CGGGAGCGGAAGGCTCGCGCCCCTGGCTGTGGTATGCACCGGTCCTGGGGCGCAACCCCAGCCCGAACATTGAATGGATCGCGCGGCAATTAATCGCCGATGGTTTTTACATCGCGGGAGTAAACGTCGGCGAATCGATGGGCAATCCCGCCGGTCGCGCCGGCTTCGCGCGCTTTTACCAACAGGTGGTATCGCAGTTCAAGCTCGAGCCCAAGGCGCGGCTGCTCGCGCAAAGCCGTGGCGGGTTGATGTTGTACAACTGGGCTGCGGAGAATCCTGAAAAAGTCCAGTGCATCGTTGGCATCTATCCGGTTTGCGATTTGCGCAGCTATCCCAAGCTGAAGCGGGCCGCCGAGGCCTACGGCATGACGATCGACGAGTTGCAACTGCATCTTGCCGAGCACAATCCGGTCGATCGCCTCGAACCCTTGGCCAGGCAACGCGTGCCCATTCTCCATATTCACGGCGACTCCGACACGCTCGTACCGTTGGCCGAGAATAGCCAGGCGGTTTACAACCGCTATCGCAGCTTGGGCGGCGACATGGAACTGATCATCGTTCCGGGGATCGGACACAAAGCAGTCCCCGAGTTCTTCCAAGAGCCACGGCTCGTCGCGTTCTTGAAGGCGGGCGGGTTGGTGAAGAACTCGGCGAAGCCTTAGGCAATCACGATCGCAGGCCGCCGCACCGACCGAATCTTGCTAGGGTGCGTTTTGTTGCCGACGGCGCTGATAGCGTCGGCTGGCGTCTTCCAGCGCTCGGCGTTCTTCGCGGGTCAGGCTGGCCTCGCCCTGGGCGCTGATTTTGGCCAGTATCTGATCGATCCGCTCTTGCGAGACGTTGTCGTCCTCGTCGCCGGGGCGGTGAACGCGTAGCGAGGGCCGCCGGAAGCGGAACCGCGGCATACCCTCAGGCACCCAGGGCGACAGCCGCCAGTGGAATTGCCAATACAGGTACGCGAACAGGGCGCCGGCAAGATGCACTTCGTAGGCAATTCCGGTACTGCCGCGCCCCGCGCCCATCACATCGAACACCAGGAACAACACGCCCATCACCCAGGCGGGCATCGGTAGAATGCCGAAGAAGTAAATCGTCTGGAACGGATAGTTGAACACAAACAGGATCGTGCAGGCGGTCACCGCGCCCGAGGCGCCGATCACGTCTTCCGAGGCCCGGCCGGCAAAGTTTTCGACTCCCAGCCAGACCAGCCCGCCGAATACGATCGACGCCAGGTAGTACAACAAAAACTCGCGTCGACCGTATTTCGCTTCGATCGCGCCGCCGAAAAAGTACAGGCCGATCATGTTGAACACGATGTGCCTGATGTCGGCGACGCTGTGCAGGAACCCGTAGGTCAGCAACTGCCACAGGTTCCACGGATGCCAGAGCGTATCGGTGCGCAGCGCCAGCCACTCGCTGAGCTTGCCATCGAACAGCACGTCGACCAGGAACACGCCGACATTAACGATGATCAGATTGGCGACCATCGACCGCGCCCCGCCCAGGTGCAGGCCGGGACGCTCGTCGTCGTCGCGCAGATAATCGCGGTCGTACAAGCCCATCGGGAGATCGCCTCAGATTCGTCCGTGATGAAAGCGGAATGCCGAACGTATTCTACTCCGCTTTGGGCTTTCGGCCTGCGGCATTTTAGCGCGCCGCGGCCGATGCCGATTCGGTCAAGGCATCGACTTGGCGGGCCGCTTCGAGTTGCGCCGACGTCCACTGGTCGGCCAACTGGCGATTTTCTTTGAGCAAACGGTCGATCGTTTGCTGAACCGTGGCCAATTGGGTTTTCAAGGCAGTCGAGTGCTTTTCGACCAGGTCGCGTTCGGCGGTCACGCGTTTCAGGTCTTCTTGCAGGGCGGCGATCTCCTTGTCGCGGTTTTCGACCTGCCCGCCCGGACCGGTCAGCCCCGCGACCGCGTCTTGAATGCTCTTGGCCTCGACGCTCATGGCCGCCACCGCGTCGCGCACCGCCCAAAGCTCGCGGTGCAACTCGCGCAAGGCGGTCGAGTAGTCGCGCAGCGGTCGATCGTAGAACTTGCCGGCCACAAACTTGCCGTCAACGTATTTGCCCTCAAGCAGGTCGTAATTCCCGGCGCCTGCGGGGTTCGGTTTGAAATCTGCATCGGCCGGCTCGCCCGCCTGATTCTGCTTGCCAGGATCGAGGTCGTATTTGCCGCGCCCTTCGGTATTGGGGACCCACACTCGGCTCAACTGGTCGGGCGGCGTTTCGGGCGGCGCCTCGCGGCCATCGTTGAGGTACTGCGGCCGCGACGACAGCGGGACCAGCTTCGCGAGATCCGCTTCGCCGAGTCCCGTGAATGCCGCATGACGGTCGGCCGGCATGGTTTCGTACAACACCCAATCGGCCTGGCTGTTCTTCAACTTCTCGAGTTGGCGATCCGCGCGTCCGCCTAACTGGTCGGCCGGCACAATTCGCTGGGTCGGCGCGAGCGTGACACTTTGTTTGTCGACCGCAGTGACCTTAAACTCGCCCAAATACTGGCCCGACGTCGGGGCGTCGGGATTGTTGAGCGGCGCTTTCTCGAACGCGTAGAGTATGCTTCCGCTGCGGATGGCATGCGGCGTCGGCTCGGCAATGGACACGGTCACGTTGCCGTTTTCCGGATCGACCTGGCCACGCCGGGCCTGGTCCCACACGCGGCCGCGGTCGACCAGCATGTCGTGCAGCGCGGTGCTGTATTGGCGTACGCCGGCCTTCTCGTCTTTAAATTGCTGCTCGATTGATCGGCCTTCGTCCGGACGCAGCGGGGTGTTTTGGGCAACCTGGTCGCCGTCGGCAAGTTGTTCGTTCTGCTGCTCGATGCTGGCGATCAAGCCGGGCTGATTTTTCTGCGGGTCGCCTTCAAGCTTGGCGAGGGCAGCCGCCCAGGCGCCGCGCAGCTTCAGCGTCTTGGCTGCCAGGAAAACGAACGCCAGGCTAGCCAATAGCAGCAGCGTGGCGAAGGCAACGCGAGCAATGTTCATCGATCGTTCACCCGAACATGCGGCCTAGAACTGTTCCGCAAGGCCATCGGTCTCAAGCCGCGGAGAGAAGAAGAGTTACGGCGCGGCAACAATCGATCATAGGCTCGCTCGGAAACGAGTGTCAAGTTTCGCCGGCATGCCGGGCACGACCCCTTCATTCGGCGCAATCAAAACGACTTGGCGAGATTCGATCGTCGCGCCTGAACGCACGTCGGATCGCTGTCAGTCTTTGCGGGGGCCGATGCAGTACAGCACCTGGTCGGATCGCGAGAAAATTTGCCCCTGGCTTGGAGTCAACGAGGCCCGAAAGATCTCGTCGTCGCTCGGGCTAAGCGTGTTTTCGGCAACGATGTCGAGCTTCGGCCCGGGACGGATCACGATGGTCACCCCGGCCTCGCTTTGGAAATACACCAAGCCGCCCGCGGCAATCGGCGAGGAGGAGATGTTCGACGCAATCCGCTCCTTCCATAACTCCTTGCCGTCGGTCGTGCGGTAGCAGGTGGCAATCCCCTTCATGTCGCACACGATCACGAACTGGCCGACGACGATCGGCGACGGGCAATCGCGGCCGCCCTTTCGCGGCGTATGCCATGCCATGCGGGTGGCGGTCACGTCGCCGTGGCCGCCGGGCCTCACGGCGTAAAAATCGCCGCTCAGGCCGTTGACGACGCACAGCACGTCGCCGGCGGGGGTCACGGTTGGTTCGCCGCGTCCATTGAATCCTTTACAGAACCACAATTCCTTGCCGGTCTTCGGATCGTAGCCGAAAACACCGGTGTGGCCGTTCAGTACGAGCTCGTCGTGGGCTTTGTCGGTTGCCGTTGCCGGAACCTGCACGAGAATCGGCGTACTCCAACCGCGATTGTCGGGTCGCTTCGTCCGCCAGACCTGTTTCCCAGACCACTTGTCGTATGCGGCGATGAAAGCATCGATGTCGGAATCGCCATTCTGGATCACCAGGTCGCCAACGATGATCGGACATGCGGCAACGCTCCACGGGCTTTCGAACTTGCCAAGGTCCAGCGACCACAGCCGCTTGCCTTCGAGCGTGTAGGCGTGCAGTCCGCCGCGGCCGAAGAACGCCACCACGACCTCGCCATCGGTAGCGCAGGTGCTCGAAGCCCAGCCGTTCATGACGTGACTCGGCTCAGGCTCGCCCGTCCACGCAGTCGTTTGCCACAAGATGCTGCCGCTGCTGCGATCAACGCAAAACACGATCCGCTCACGACCACGATCGAGGGCCGAGGTCAGGAAGATTTGGTTGTCCCAAATCACCGGCGACGATTGTCCGCGCCCGGGAAGCGTTGTCTTCCAGACAATGTCGGCCGCCGTCCATCGCACAGGGACGTCGTCCTTGGCATGGCCATCTTGCCGGGGGCCGCGCCAGCGTGGCCAGTTGGCGTCGGCGTGCAACGTATCAACAAATACAGTCGCCGCTAAGATTACGGCGATGCAATAACTTGCACCGACGAACGAAAGCCGAGAGAAATCTTTCGCAGAATTCATCGCCTTTTCCTGAACGAACTATACGCGGTTGTCCAACGACGTCATCATACCCATCCTGCGACGCGGATGTTGGGATCGATAGATCCAACATGTAGCCCGCCTAGCGATGCCGCGATCGCGGCGTTGACTCAAGGCATGCAGCCAATATTGCCGCATTGTAACAATGCCTCAAGTTCTTTGAGCAGCATGCTTTGTGCGTGGCCGCCTTGTCACATCCGCAGTGCGGCATTTCGATTGCTCTGTACGTGCGGTTTGCAGCGATATAAAGCACATTCTAACGCCGACCAAACGTGATTCGGGGCCGGTTTACCAACAGTAGTCATCGAATCGAGGCATCGCGTATTCATGGAATTCATCGCTGCCGCGGTGGAAAGTCGTAACGAACGAAGCGCCTTGTTAAGTGATCTGGTCGAAAGGGCCCGAGCGCTATTGCCGGCGCAGGGGCCCCTTGCAGCGTTCGCGTTCATCAATCCACTGCAAGCGCTCGAGGATGTGCCGTTCGATGAGGCGGTAAAGCGCGGCGCACGGTTGTTCGGTTGCCAACCGTATCTCTCGGAGGATCGCTACCGGCAAAAGCTACAGCGCGACCGCATTCGCCGCGATGATCTGCAAGCCGCCGTCCGCGAGGATTTAGGGGCGCTCGCAAAGCAAACAATTTGTGGCCTGTCAACGCGATACGATCTGCGGCTAGCGATGCTTGAACATCCATTGCGGATCGGAACGTCGGACGAACTGCGTTGGTTCGTTGCCGAGACCGACGCGTTGCAGCGATTCCGGCGCGAGGTCAGCCCCGAGCATCGCGATCGGCTAATACGTGATACGCATCGCTGGCTGCAAGAATCGCTTCGCAACGAGGCGGTTCATGGTGAGCGATCGAAATCGCCGGGCTGCACGCCGGAAATCCGCGAGTTGGTGCTGTCGCTGTTGAGCCGGCACAACGATGCGACGGTGGAACATTGGAATGACCGCACTTGGGAACGAATCTCGGTGCAGGTGTTGTGGCGTGTATGTTTGCAAGGCGCGGCACAGGTTCAAGGCATGGCCTCCCAGCGCGCGACCGCAATCCGTCACCGTGATGTTGTGCGTGATGCCACAGGACACGACACCGATCGGTTGGTCGACGAAGTTCTTGTCCGGTATAGCGCCGCGTTTGCCGATCAAGGTTTCGCGCAATGTCCATTGCCGTGTCGTAGCGATGGCTTCTTCCGCGCTTTTTTCGAGATGTACCGTCGACCTCGGCTCGGCGAGCCCGGATGGCTGCGCGATTTGTCGACCGAAATTTCGCGGATTGAGACCGCCGGCCTTTCGCCGATCGAGTGCGTGCAGGAATCGCTCGAGTGGTTAGGGGTTCCCGAAGCGGAATGGGACGATTTCATTTCGGCGACGCTGCTCGTGCTGCGTGGTTGGGCGGGAATCTTGTCGCAGCTCGAAGTCAGGCCCGATCGTGTGGCGGTCCCGGCGCCTGCCGGCACACTGCTCGAATTCCTGGCGGTGCGCCTGTTGCTCGATCGCGTTGCGCTGGCGTATGTGGCGAAAAAGCAGTTGCACGACGCCCAGCCGTTGAGCACGATTCGCCAGCGATTAGCTCGGGAGCGAGCCCCGACGCCGCCGGAGAACATCGAGCAGCGCGCGTTTATTCTATTTAAACTCGCGCAACTTTTGGGCTGGTCGCCCCTGGCGCTGGTGGTCCAGTCGAACGACGGCTGGCAGACAATCTTCACGGAGATTGAGAGTTTTTCGAGTTGGGAACGCCGCCGAATTTATCAACGTGCCTTCGAGCGACAACTGCGCGAGCGCGCGCTCGATGCCCTCAGCATTCATGCAATGCGGCCGCGTCGTGAGTGCGAATCGCCGCGGTTCCAAGCGGTATTCTGCATCGACGCTCGCGAAGAGTCGTACCGTCGGCATTTGGAAGAAGCCTCGTCTGAATTTCAAACCTTCGGCATGGCGGGTTTCTTCGGCGTGCCGATGTACTTTCGTGGAGCGGCCGATGCACACTATGCGGCGGTGTGCCCGGTCGTGGTGTATCCAAAGCACTGGGTAACCGAAGATGTGTTGTATCCGCTGGGCGAATCGCATCGCCGGCGAGCGAAAACGCGGCGTGCGCTGGGCATGGCTTCGCACCGACTGCATATCGGTAGCCGCCAGATTGCCAGTGGAACCTTGTTGACCGCCGGAATCGGAGTGTTGGCCTCGATTCCGTTGACCGCGAGATTACTGTTCCCACGCGTGACGGCAAAGATTCGCCGTCTGTGCAGCAGCCTCGTTGAAAGTCCGAAACTCACGCGGCTATGGCTCGAACGAACGGCCGAGAATCCCGGCCCCGACGGCGACGCGATCGGCTTTACGGTCGAAGAGATGGCCGACCTGGCAACCGCCGCAGTGCGCGACCTGGGGCTGGTGAGCAACTTTGCCCGATTGGTGTTCTTCCTCGGGCACGGTTCGTCGACGATGAACAACCCACATAACTCCGTCTACAACTGTGGGGCGTGTTCGGGCAACACAGGGGGCGCCAATGCGCGCGCCCTGGCCGCGATGTTGAATGATCGCCGGGTGAAGGAAATCTTGGTCGAGCGGGGAATCGAAATACCTTGCGACACGTACTTCGTCGGCGGCCTGCACAATACGTGTACTGACGCGGTGACGTTCTTCGATCTCGACCTGCTGCCGAAATCGCATCGCGGAGATTTCGAGGAGGCCCGACATACATTCGAGCTTGCCGCGCGCCGCAATGCGCACGAGCGATGTCGGCGCTTCGAATCGGCGCCACTCAAGATCACACCGGCCGAGGCCAAATACCACGTCGAATCGCGCGCCGAAGATCTAGCTCAAACCAGGCCCGAGTACGGCAACGCGTCGAATGCGTTTTGCATTGTGGGACGCCGCTCGTTGACCGAGGGCCTGTTCCTCGATCGCCGCAGTTTCCTGCAATCGTACGACCCGAATGTCGACGATGAAAACTGTAACATTCTCAATCGAATCCTGTCGGCGGTGGTGCCAGTGTGCTCGGGCATCAACTTGCAATATTTCTTCTCTTATGTCGATTCCAATGGCTGGGGCTGCGGCAGCAAGCTTCCGCACAACGTCAGTGCCTTGCTGGGCGTAATGGACGGAGCGATGAGCGACTTGCGCAGCGGGTTGCCGTGGCAGG
>DASZPI010000640.1:0-5513 GCA_035550355.1 Pirellulales bacterium | reverse complement strand
TGCGCGGCGGCGTGCGGGCCATCGTGGCCAAACGTTTCGCGCCCCACACGGCAGGCCAAAGAATGAAATCGAGGCTGATCGTGTCGAGCACCGCCGTCGAAATGCGGCCCACCAGCCCGGTCGAGAGTGCGCGGCGCGACGCAGCCCAATCGATGACAAAGAAAAACACCGGAGTGAGGAAAATGCCGAACAACGTCACGCCGAGCATGCCGCTAAACACGGCGGTACCGAGAGCGCGTCGCATTTCGGCGCCGGCGCCATGAGCCACAACCAGCGGCACCACGCCGAGGATGAAGGCGAAGCTGGTCATCATGATCGGCCGCAGCCGCAACGTGCAGGCCTCGAGCGTGGCCTGGCGGCGATCGGCTCCCGCGTCGCGCCGGTACTTGGCAAACTCGACGATCAGAATGGCGTTCTTGCTGGCCAGGCCGATGAGCACCACGAAGCCGATTTGCGTGAACACGTTGATGTCCATCTTGGCCCACGCGACGCCGGCAATCGAACTGAGCACGCACATCGGCACCACCAGGATCACCGCCAACGGCAGCGCCCAGCTCTCGTACAGCGCGGCGAGCACCAAGAACACGAACACCACCGAGAACCCGAACACCACCATGCCGGTGTTTTCGGACATGCGCTCCAGGTACGTGATCTCGCTCCACTCGAACGACATGCTTTTGGGCAACTCGCGCCGCGCGAGCGCTTCCATCAAGTCGATCCCCTGCCCTGTGCTGTAGCCGGCGGCTACGCTGCCCTGGATGGCCGCCGCGGGATACATGTTGTAGCGCGTCAGCACCAGCGGACTGCTGATGGGCTTCACGCTGGCCACCGCACCCAACGGCACCATATTGCCCCGCGCGTTGCGCACCTTCAGCTTCCCCACGTCTTCGACCCGGCTGCGATAGCTGGCATCGGCCTGCACGATGACCTGCCACGTGCGGCCGAAGCGATTGAAATCGTTGACGTAACGCGAGCCCAGGTAGCCTTGCAACGTGCCGAACACGTCGGCCAAGTTGATGCCCTGGCTCATGCACGCCTTGCGATCGACGTCGATAAACAACTGCGGCGAGTTGGCATTGAACACGGTGAACAGGCCGGTCATGGCCGGCTGCTGGTTCGCTTTCTCGATCAAGGCATCGGTCTGCCCCTGCAACATGGCCAGACCCACGTCGCCGCGATCTTCGACCATCAGCTTGAAGCCGCCAGCGCGGCCCAGGCCCGAAACGGCCGGCGGCGGAAACACGTTCACCAGCGCCTCGGGCACCTCGGTCGAGAAACGTCGGCGCAGCGTGGCGAGGATCGCATCGCCGCTGGTCTCGTGCGTTTGCCGCTCGGCAAAATCCTTCAGAATGATGAACATCGAGCCGAAGTTCGAACCGTACGCCGAGAGCATGAACGAGTTGCCGGCGACCGAGTTCACGTTCTTTACGCCTGGCGTTTCGAGGGCGATCTTCTCGATCTGCGCGATCACGTCGCGCGTTCGCTGCGCCGCGGCCGAGTCGGGCAACTGGACGCTGGCCAGAAAGTAGCCCTTGTCCTGCGACGGGATGAACCCGGTCGGCAACTGCAAGAAGCCCCAATACGTGAGAAACAGCAGGCCGCCGTATACCACCAACACCAACGCCGGCACGCGCAGCAGCCGGCCGACCATGCCGGCATAAACGTTGGTCGAGCGGCGGAAGGTCCAGTTGAACGCGCGAAAGAACCAGCCGAGGGTCACGTCGAGCAGCCAGGTCAACGGATCGCGCCGGCCGCCGCGCGGCCGCAACAACACAGCGGCCAAGGCCGGACTGAGCGTGAGCGAGTTGAACATCGAAATGATCGTCGACACAGCGATCGTGAGCGCGAACTGGCGGAAGAATTGGCCGACGATGCCCGAAATGAACGCGCAGGGAATAAACACGGCGCTCAGCACCAGGCCGACGGCAATCACCGGGCCCGACACTTCGTCCATGGCCTGGATCGCGGCGGCGCGCGGCGACATGCCATGTTCGATGTGATGCTCGACCGCCTCGACCACCACGATCGCGTCGTCCACGACGATGCCAATGGCCAGCACCAATCCGAACAGCGTGAGGTTGTTGATCGTGAAGCCCACGACGGCCATCGCGGCGAACGTGCCGATGACCGCAACCGGCACGGCGATCAGCGGAATGATGGCGGCCCGCCAACCTTGCAAGAACACCAGCACCACCAAGGCCACCAACAGCACCGCATCGCGCAGCGCCTTGAATACTTCGTTCACGCTTTCGCGGATGAACGGCGTCGTGTCGTAGCCGATCTCGTACACCAGCCCCTCGGGAAAATCGACCGACAGCTCGCGCATCTTGGCTTTGACCATGTCGGCGGTGTCGAGCGCATTGGCGTTGGGCAACTGAAAGATCGCCAGGCCGACCGTGGGCTTGCGGTCGAACCGCATGGCGACGTCTTCGCTGCGTGCGCCGAGTTCAACGCGGCCGAGATCGCGAATGCGCACCACTTGCCCTTCGTGCGTGGCGCGCACCACGATGTCGCCGAACTCGTCTTCGTCGATCAATCGGCCGAGCGTGCTGAGCGGGACTTGCAGCGCCGGTCCTGCGGGATCGTCAGCGGTCGCACCCAACGGATGGCCGACCTGGCCGGCGGCGACTTGCATGTTCTGCTCGCGGACGGCGTTCACGACGTCGCCTACCGTGAGGTTGCGCACGGCAAGCTTATCGGGATCGAGCCAGACGCGCATGCTGTAGTCGCGCTGGCCGAACACCAGCACCTCGCTGATGCCGGGCAGGCGGGCGAGCTCGTCGCGAACGCGGATCAGCGCGTAATTGCTGAGGTACAGTTGGTCGTAGCGGTTGTCGGGGCTGTTGAGGCTGACGGTCAGCAGGATGTCGGGCGAGCGCTTCTTCGTCGTCACGCCGGTCTGGCGCACCACGTCGGGCAGCAGCGGCATCGCCAGGCTCACACGGTTTTGCACCAGCACCTGGGCCAGGTTCAGATCGACGCCCGGCTCGAAGGTCACGGTCAGCGTATACGAGCCGTCGCTCGTGCTTTGGCTCGACATGTACAGCATCTTCTCGACGCCGTTGACCTGCTGCTCGATCGGCGCAGCGACCGTTTGCGCGACGACCTGCGCACTAGCGCCTGGATAGTTGCAATCGACCTGCACGGTCGGCGGCGCGACGGGCGGGTACTGCGCGATGCCCAGCGTGAACATCGCAATGCCGCCGGCCACCGTGATCAGCAGCGACAGCACGCTGGCGAAGATCGGCCGATCGATAAAGAAATGCGACATGGTTCACCGTTTAGCCGCGATGCGCAGCGAGTGCGTATTCAAAGCACTCGCGTCGCGTGGCGGCTAAACACTCAGTTCAGGTTACCGCGATGCCGTTGCCAGGTCGTCGGCCGCATCGGCCATTTTCGGTGCCACCTTTACGCCGGGCCGCACGCGTTGCAGACCGGTCACCACGATCCGCTCGCCGGGCTTCAGGCCTGCATCGATCACGCGACGTCCCGCCACCAGGAAGCCGGTCTTCACACGACGGTAGGAGACTTCATCGTTCTCGTTGACCACGTACACGAAGCGCTGCCCTTGGTCGGTGCCGAGCGCTTCCTCGCGCACCAACAGCGCCTGGTGCGGCACGCCGACCGGCACGCGCAATCGCAAGAACAGGCCTGGCGAGAGGAACTTGTTGGCGTTGGCAATCACCGCTCGCACGCGCAGCGTGCCGGTGCCCGGTTCGACCTGGTTGTCGAAAAAGTCGATCGTGCCCGAAAGGTTGAAGTCGGTTTCGTCGGCCAGGGCCAGCTTTACTTCCATCCGCGATTGATCGGTCGAGGGGATCACGCCATCGAGCATCAGTCGCCGCAAACGCAACACGGTGCGCTCGTCGAAATCGAAGTAGGCGTAGATCGGATCCAGCGACACGAGCACCGCCAGCGCCGTTTCATCGGCACGCACCAGGTTGCCCGGATCGACCAGCCGACGGCTGATGCGGCCGGTGATCGGCGACGCGATCTCGGTGTAGCTGAGGTTCAGCTTTGCGAGGTCGAGTGCCGCCTTCGAAGCATCGAGCGCGGCCTGGGCTTCTTCGCGATCGAAGCGCGCCAGGTCGAAGCCTTCTTCCGTAATGGCGCGCGTCGAGGTGAGCTTGCGGGCGCGATCTTCTTGACGCACCAAGCGCTCGAGCCGCGCCCCGGCCTGCTCGACGGCTGCTTGCGCCTGCTCGACCTCGGCGCGGAACCAACGCGGATCGATCTCGAACAGCGGAGCGCCGGCTTCGACATCGGCGCCATCCTTGAAGCGAACGCGATCGAGATAGCCGCTGACGCGTGCGCGAATTTCGATGGTGTTCACCGCCATCGTACGACCGGTGAATTCCTCAAATTCGGTCACGCTTTCTTGCGTCGGATAGGCGACCAATACCTCGGGCGGCTTGGTCGGAGCGATTTTGGGTTGGGACCGCTGGCAGCCGACGAAGGCGACCAGGGCGCAGGTGACAGCAGCGGCTGGAAGATACATCGGTTGCGAGCGATACGAGGCGTAGCGCATGCGAATAGCGGCAGGCAAAAACGACGGGCGGGTATTGACTGACCGGTCAGTCAGCGAGACGATGGACATTGTAGCCAGTTCCCCCAGGGTTTCAACGCCACTCCCCATTAGGACCAGACCCGAGCGTGAGCTCTTCGACACTGAAGCCTACCGACCCGCTCCCCAACGCCAATCGAACACCGTCGATTTGCGATCGCCGGGCGCAAAAACGGGCGCTGATTCTCGACGCCGCGGTCGAGCTCTTTGCGGCCAACGGCTACGCCGACTGCGACATGGATTGCGTGGCTGCGAAGGCGGGTGTCGCCAAGGGAACGCTGTACTTGTACTTTCCTGGCAAGCAGGAATTGTTCTTTGCCTGCGTCGATCGTGGCATGCAAGAGATGACGCAAGCCGTTCAGACGGCGGCCGAGCAGGCAACCGAACCGTTGGACCGCATTCGCCGCGGCGTGCGCGCGTACCTGACGTTTTTCGACGAGCATCCTCGCTACGTCGAACTGATCATTCACGAGCGTTCGGCGTTTCGCGACCGCATTCGGCCGACCTACTTCGAGCATCGCGACGCCAACCGTGGACCCTGGCGAAGCCTGTATTACGACTTGGTAGCGCTGGGCGTGTTTCGCGACGACCTGGCGGTCGAGCGCATGCTCGACACGATGAGCAATCTGCTCTACGGCACGATGTTCACGAACCACGTGATCGGCCGCAGCGCTTCGATCGACGAGCAGTACCGGGCGATGATCGAGGTGGTGTTTCGCGGTTTCCTGAGCGAGCAGGCGCGCAAGGAATCGCCTTCGCTGTGAGTTGCAGATCGATCGATCAGTACAGCGCATCGGGCCGGAGCAAGTTTCGCAACCGTCGATCGACCTCCCGCCTCAATCGCCGCTCTAACCGGATGCGTTCGAGCAGCGATGTTGCCTGCTGGATCTCGAGCGCGAATTCCGCTTCAACTGCTGCGCGTAGCTGAACCTTCATTGCAGCGCGCGCT
>DASZPI010000639.1:0-8362 GCA_035550355.1 Pirellulales bacterium | reverse complement strand
CGTGATGCTCTTCGATCCCGGCGGGCGAAGCGAGCCCCGCACCGGGCCGCACGTCGAAATGGCAATCGTGTCGTTCAACGTTAATCGCGCCGGTCGCTGGCGCGGATCAACAGGTATACCAGCGTCAGCACCGATTGCAGGGTGGCCGCCACGTACGTCCAGGCGGCGGCGTCGAGCACCTTGCGCACGTAGCCGAGCTCCTCCTGGTTGATCACACCCAGTGTGACGAGCTGCTCCTTGGCGCGCGTGCTGGCGTTGAACTCGACTGGCAGGTTGATTACCTGGAAGAACACCACGCAGCCGAACAACGCGATGGCGATCGAGGTCAGCACGTGCCAATGAGCGGCCAGGCCAATCATGAACAGGATCATGCTGAATCCGCTGCCGAAGTTGGCTGCCGGCACCGCCGCATTGCGGATCACCAGCGGCGCGTAGCCGTGGGCATCCTGGATGGCGTGGCCCGCTTCGTGGGCGGCAATGCCTACGGCGGCTATCGAGCGCGAGCCGTAAACGTCGGCACTCAGCCGCAGCACCTTATCGCGCGGGTCGTAATGATCGGTCAATTGGCCGGGAATCTGTTCGATCGATACGTCGTTCAGCCCCGCATGGTCGAGCACGTAACGGGCTGCGGCAGCGCCACTGAGATTGGCCGGCATTCGCGACGCAGCGGCATACGTGCTTTTGACGCGCATTTGGGCCCACAGCGCCAGCAAGATCGCCGGGGCAAGCAGCAGGAAATACAGAGGGTCGAAATAATACATGAACGAGTCCTTCGGAATAAGCAGCCGGCGGGCCAAGTAGCCATCGCGCCGGCTGCAACGACGGGCATCTAGCCCTATTTTAGGTTAGCAGCTTTTCTACGCTACCGGCGGTGGGCTGGTTCGCCGAGCCGCGCCGCAACTACGCGTGCATTCCAGGCACTACGCTGGCGTAAGTCCTGCGCCGGTGCTATGTTCCAGGAACCGGATATCTTACCTGGACGATAGATTTTAACGGACTTTTGGATCATGGATCGTCGGAATTTGGGTTGGTGGCCAGTTGCGATGGCCTGGGTTGCCGTGGCAGTTGCGACGGTTGGCTGCGGGGGACCAAAGGGCGAAAACATCGGGTCGACCACGGACGCGGCCGCCACGAAGGTCGCCGACACTCCGCTGCCCACCGACGAGCAACTAAAAAAACGGCTGGACGACGTGATCGAAATGTCGCGCGAGCGCCGTCTCGATCCGGCCACGAATAATGCGTGGCAAATTGTTCATGGCGTGCTGGCCTTCGGATACGACCTGGAATTGAACGTCGACGGCAAGCCGGTGCCGGGACTGCAATGGATTCTCGACGGCGGTAAGTTTCGCGGCTGGACGTTCGCTCCCGGTCCCAAAGGCTTGCGGGCGATTCTCGATCCAGGGACGAAGGTCGGCGAAGGTCACGAAGACCAATGGCTGGGCTATATGTCGCAAGCGCACGTCGATCCTGAGACGCCGATTACGATCGACGGCACAACGTACAAAATCCGCGACCTGATCACCGAATCCCAGTGGGATTCGCCCGAGCGCCCGGAAGCCACTTGGACGGTCATGGGCCTGGGCACCTATCTGCCGACCGACGCCACGTGGAAAGCCAAAGACGCCACCGATTGGAATCTCGAACGCCTGGTGACCCTCGAGGCCGCCCAAGACCTGAACGCCAGCGCCTGCGGCGGCTCGCATCGGCTGTACGGGTTGTCGGTCGCGCTCAATCGTCGCAAGCGCGAAGGTTTGCCGATTACGGGAGGCTGGTTGGCGGCGCAAGAAAAAATCTACGGCTCGACCGACTCGGCCGGCAAGCATGTCGATGGGCCGATCGACTTGGCGCGCAAGTACCAGCAACCCGACGGCAGCTTTTCGACCGAGTACTTCCGGCGTGCGGCATCGAGCCGCGACATCGCCAATCGCATTAACACCACGGGCCACACGCTTGAGTTCCTGGCCCTTGCCTTGCCGAACGAAGAATTGTCGGCGCCCTGGGTCACGCGTGCCTGCGTGGCGTTATTGAAAATGCTCGAATCGACCCGCGATCTCGAAATTGAATGCGCGGGACTGTATCACGCCGTGCATGGGCTGCGGATCTACCGCGCGCGGCGGTTCGGCGAAAGTGACAGCGGCCGACCGGTGCTCGACGATCTGATCGTGGGCAATCCGTAGCGCTGGGATCAGCACCAGGGCGTAGGATTGGTCGAGCGCAGCGAGGCCCACTGAGTTGGCTGGCGCACTTGCCGAGGGATCGCCCTGGGGCGGTTCGTCCCACGGTGCCCGTCGACAGTGGGCGATCGGCCAGTCGCGGCGAAAACGGAGCGCCCGAAACGAAATCGGTAAAGTTTCGGTGACAGGATTGTGAGCTTTCGCGATTGGTGCTCAAGCACCGGTGATGCTAGCACCGATAAGACATGGTAAGGCCCATGGGCTAGGGTGCGCGATCGGACTCGCGCCGCCATGGAGTCGGACCTTGGCAAACGGATTTGCCCATGGCCATCGGTGCGCGTTGGCTTGCATGGACGCTGGTGCTGGCCGGATCGTTGGCGATCCCCGCGCCGGCATGGGCCGATGAAGCCCTGCCGCTCGAGCCGCTATATACGCTCGAGCACGAGTTCGCGATTCCGTTTACCGTCGACACCGACCCGAGCGCGACGAGCCCCGTGGGGCACGCGCAGTTGTTCGTCTCGTCGGACGAAGGCAAGACGTGGATTTTGTTTGCGACCGAGCCGGCGATCGATGGGAACTTCATTTTTCGCGCGCCGTTCGAAGGCGAATTCTGGTTCATCGTTCGCGGCAGCGTGACCAGCCAGCCGCCCACCTTGCCGCCGGGCCAAGCGCCTGAGCTGCGCGTGGTCGTCGGACCGAAGCGTGCCCCGCAGCAAGTCTCGGCCAACCTTCCGTTGGGGCAAACGCCCGAAGCCATTGCCGCGCGTCATGTGAACTCGCGGATTTTTGAACTCGATTACGGCGACGGCGCGGCGACCGAGTCGCAGCGCGTCGAGTTGTGGTGGACCGGCAACGGCGGCGCTTCGTGGCAACGCTACGGCACCGACGACGATTGCACGAGCCCGATGCACGTCTCGGTCGATGCCGACGGCGTGTATGGCCTGTGGCTGGTCGCGGCCGACGATCAGGGCCAGCTCGAAGCTCCTCCGCAAGCCGGCGACACCCCGCAGCTCTGGGTGGCGGTCGATACGCAGGCGCCCCAGGCAAAGCTCACCGCGGCCGAGATTGTGGGCACCGACGTGGGGCACGACCTGTTGCTGCGCTGGGAAGCCAGCGACGCCGAACTGTCCGGTGACCCGATCGTGCTCGATTACGGTCCCAACCCGCAGGGACCGTGGTCGGCCATGGGCGCCATTCAAGGCAATCCCGGCGAATACCACTGCCGGATTACCGACCTGGGCATGCCCGACCTTTCGATGCCCATGTACTTCAGGCTGTCGGCGCTCGATGCGGCCGGCAATTCGCAGACGTTTATTACCAACGAGCCCGTCGTCCTGCCGGAAGAAGTCGTCGCTGCCGCGGCCAGCCAAGGCCCGATTGCAGAGACGGCTCGCGGTACTCATTGGTACCAGGTGCTTCGGTAACTGTTCCCCCCAAATGGCTTGAGCGAGGCTGCCCTGACCCCGTAGCCCACACACGAAGGACCCCGCTATGAAAAAGTTTCTCACCAGCATGAGCCTGATGGGCGCGCTGTTCGGCGTGCAGCCCGTCTGGGCGCAGCCGTACCCGGCATATCGTCCGGTCGCGGCAACGCAGCAAGCTCCCGCCGCTGTGGTTGCGAGCCGTCCGACAACGATGACCGCCATGGGTGGCGCGGCTGCCGTGGGCTCGGTTCCAATGGGCTACGCGCCGGGATCGGTCGCGGCAGCGCCTCCTGTGGCGGTGCCGCCGGTCGCAGGTCCTGCGGCCGCGGTGCCGGCAATGGCTGCGCGTCCGATGTTGATCAATAGCTCGAGCGAGCCGTCGGTCGCAACCAGCGCGCCGACCCTCGCCCCGGCAGCGCCGAATTGGCCGACCCCCAGCACCCTGGGCTCGTCGCGCATGGGCGCGTACAGCCAGGTCAGCTCGCAAACGGTTAACCAAGCTCCCCCTCCGCCGACTCCCGACGCTGGGTTCCAAAGCGCCCAGGCGGCCTCGAACGAGGCGGTGACCAACGAGCAGATCGCCGCCGGCACGATGATGTATGGCGGCGGTTACGGTGGCTACGGCACCTACGGCATGGGGGCCCTGGGCTACGGCCAAGGCTGCTTGGGATCGGGGCCGGTCTTCGGTCCGTGGGGTCCCGGCGGGTTGTTCAACAAGGGAAACCTGACGGGCGCTGGTTACCCGGCAGGTTCGGTTGTCGGCCAACCGACCGACCCGACCGGCATGGCCCCGGCACCGGTGCCGACGTGCGGCGACGGCTGCTGCACGCCTTGCACCCCGGTGTGGTTCGGCTCGGCCGGCGGCATGATCATGAACATCAGCGGCGTCAACAGCCGTCCGCTGGCTTACCAGTCGTGCTATTGCGAACAATTGCTGAACGCCCGCGATCCGCTGCAAAACCAGTGGCAGGGCGGTTACCAGCTGTCGATCGGCCGCACGCTCGGCTGCAACTGCGCGGTCGAAGGCGTGTTCTGGTGGATCAATCCGTATAACCAAACGGTCAGCACCGTTGGTAATGCGAACAACATCAACACCGGCCTCGACTTCACCACCGGCCGCGTGGTGCAGATGAACAACACCGAGGCCGCGAACAACTACTTCCAGGGCTCGGCATCGCAAAGCTTCCAACGCTTTGTGAACATCTACAACCTGGAACTGAACTTCTTGCACCAGCCGTTGATCAATCCCTGTGCGCGGTGCGGGATCATGGGCCTGGCCGGCGTCCGCTGGCTGCATATCGGCGACGGGTTCAACTACACCGCCGTCGCTGGCGCGGCCGCCAACGTTGGCACCGTGGGCAACAGCGCGACCTATGCCGTCAGCACGACCAACAACCTGGTCGGCTTCCAGATCGGCGCTCGATGCCACTACTACTGCAAGCCGACGGTTCGCCTGTTCGCGATCCCGAAGGTTGGTATCTACGGCAACGCGATTGGCTACACCAGCTCGCTGACCGCCGACGGCGGCGCGATCGGCCTGAACTACAATGGCAGCAGCTTCTACACTCATCCGACCGGCGGCTCGTTCGCGACCGTCGGCCAGATCGACGCAGGCGGCTCGTGGCAGCTTACGCCGCGCTTCAGCCTGTTCGCTCTGTACCGCGTGATGGGTGTGACCGGCCTGGCCCTGTCGACCGCCCAGATTCCGCAGTACATGGCCGACCTGAACGAACGCCAAAAGATCAACTACAACAACGACATGATCATCCATGGCGCGTTGATCGGCGGTCAGTACGCGTACTAGGCACGCGGAGCGATCGCTCGGCCATTAAATCCCCAGAAGCCCACGGACTGCGGTCCGTGGGCTTTTTCTTTGCGCCCGCTACAATATTCGCATGGCCAAGCGACGTCGTCGGCACCGCGATTGGGGACGTCCCTACGGCGAAAGCGAAACTGGCCTCCATCAGCTCGTCATTGGAATCGCGCTGCTCATCGGCGTCGCGGTCGGGCTGTACCTGCTTGTGCAAGGGTTGCTTTGACCGGTTGCGCCGCCGTTTGCTTCGGTCGCGTCATCGCAGTAGGCTGGCAAGTTTGAATCTTGCCTGTTTTGTCCGCCCTGTGGGCGTTCGATGACAACGGTCAATCCAGAACTCTCGGCCGCCCCCGAGACGATCGCCGACGACACGATCCGCGTGCGCGGCTGCCGGGTGCACAACCTGCGGAACATCGACCTCGATCTGCCGCGCGACCGGCTGGTCGTGATCACCGGTCCCAGCGGTTCGGGCAAAAGCTCGCTGGCATTCGACACGCTGTACGCCGAAGGGCAGCGTCAGTACATCGAAAGCCTTAGCGCCTACGCACGGCAGTTCCTCACCCAGCTCGAGCGCCCCGATGTCGATCTGGTCGAAGGCTTGCAACCGACGATCTCGATCGACCAACGGGCCGGCACCGCCAACCCGCGCAGCACGGTCGCCACGGTCACCGAGATCTACGACTACATGCGGTTGCTATGGGCGCGGATCGGCAGCGCCCACTGCTATCAGTGCGGCACGCCGATCTCGCAACAGAACCCCGACCAGATTCTGGCCGAGTGGCTGCGGCTGCCCGAAGGCTCGAAGCTGATTTTGATGGCCCCCTTGGTGCGCGGCCGCCGCGGCGGGCATGAAGACGTTTTCGAGCAAATTCGCAAGGCGGGATTCGTGCGGGCCCGCGTCGATGGCCAGGTGTTCGATCTCGACGCGGTGCCGAAACTCGTACGGCAAAAGAACCACACGATCGAAGCGGTCGTCGATCGGCTGATCGTGCGCGAGAGCGTTCGGGCACGCATGGCCGAGTCGCTCGACACCGCGCTACGCCACGGCAGCGGCCTGGTGACCGTCGCCTATCAAGAGGCTGACGAAAAGGACCGCGAGAAGTGGACCGAACGCATCTTCAGCACCGAGTATGCTTGCCCGAACTGCAAGATCAGCTATGCCGAGCTCGAGCCGCGCACGTTCAGCTTCAACAGCCCGTACGGCGCCTGTCCGCGCTGCGAAGGCTTGGGCGCGGTGCGGATGTTCGATCCGGATTTGGTCGCGCCGCAGACGAACCTGTCGCTGGCCGATGGGGTGATCATCCCCTGGCGCAATGGCCGCAAAGGCGCCGAGGGGGCGAACGTCAGCCGGCGCTGGGCCGACGCGCTGGCCGAGATCGCGCGTGCCGCCGGATTTCATCTCGCCACGCCGCTCGACGACCTGAAGCCGAAGATGCGCCAGGTGCTATGGCATGGCAGCGGCAACACACCCGGCGTGCTGGCGATGCTCGACGAGCAATTTGCCACGGCCGACGAAGACGAGCGCGCGCGGCTCGAACCATTCCGCGATGATGTGCACTGCCCCGACTGCGGCGGCGCGCGGCTGCGACCCGAGGCCCGCAGCGTGCGGATCGGTGACCGAGCGATTCACGGAATCACGGCGCAAGCCGTCGGCGCCGCGCACGAGTTTTTCGCCACGCTGAGCTTTACGGGCGATGCACTGGTGATCGCCACGCCGCTGTTGCGCGAGATCAACGCCCGGCTGGAATTCTTGCGCAAGGTGGGGCTCGATTACCTGGCGCTCGATCGCGCGGCCGACACTCTCAGCGGCGGCGAGTTGCAGCGCATTCGCCTGGCAACCGGGTTGGGCTCGGCGCTGGTGGGCATCTGCTACATCCTCGACGAGCCGTCGATCGGCCTGCACGCGCGCGACAATCAGCGCTTGATCGAAGCGCTGCGCGATCTGCAACAGGCCGGCAACACCGTGCTGGTCGTCGAGCACGACGAAGCGATCATGCGCGCCTGCGATCGGTTGATCGATATCGGCCCCGGGGCTGGCAGCCAGGGCGGATTGGTGGTGGCCGAGGGAACTCCCGCGGAGGTGGCCGCCAACGAGGCGTCGATTACGGGCAAGTACCTGAGCGGCACGCTACGGATCGATCCGCCGGCCCAGCGCCGTGCGGTGAACCCCAAGCGCGCGATCACCATCGAGGGCGCCACGTGCAACAACCTCAAAAGCGTCGATGCCGCGTTTCCGCTCGGCGCCCTGGTTTGTGTGACCGGCGTCAGCGGCTCGGGCAAGAGCTCGCTGGTCAACGAGACGCTCGCCAAGGCCGTCGCGCGGAAGTTGTACGGCGCAGGACCCAAGCCGGGGCCGCACACCAGCCTCCGCGGGCTCGCGCAGATCGACAAGTTCGTGAACGTCGATCAGTCGCCGATCGGCCGCACGCCGCGCAGCAACCCGGCCACGTACACCGGCCTGTTCGACGAGATCCGCAAGGTGTTCACCCACACCCGAGAAGCGCGGCTGCGTGGGTACAAGTCGGGCCGGTTCAGCTTCAACGTGGCTGGTGGGCGGTGCGAACATTGTCAGGGGCAGGGGCAGATCAAGATCGAGATGAACTTCCTGCCCGATATGTATGTCGATTGCCCGATTTGCCGCGGCGCGCGGTTCAACCAGCAAACGCTCGACGTGCACTACCGCGACAAGTCGATTGCCGACGTGCTGGCGATGAGCGTGGACGACGCGCTGCCGTTCTTCGAAAATTTCCCGGTCATCAGCCGGCTGTTGGAAAGCCTACAGACCGTGGGGCTGGGGTACCTGACGCTGGGCCAATCGTGCACGACGCTCTCGGGCGGCGAGGCGCAGCGCATTAAGCTCGCCGCCGATCTGGGCCGAACGAACACTGGCCAGACGTTGTACGTGCTCGACGAGCCGACCACGGGGCTGCACTTCGACGACATTCGCCGAT
>DASZPI010000638.1:0-3504 GCA_035550355.1 Pirellulales bacterium | reverse complement strand
AGCCTGTACAGCCTGGTGAAGATTCCCGAGAAGCTGGTCGCAGCCAACACCTGGTTCGCGATGGACATCATCGCCGTGGGCCCGCGGATTCGCATCCTGGTCGATGGCAAGCCGACGGTCGACTACACCGACCCGAAAGCCCAATGGCTCGAGGGCGCGATTGCCTTGCAGCAAAACCCGGCCAACGGCATCACCAGCGACGTGAGGTTTCGCAAGCTTGAAATCCGCGAGCTGCGGCCCGGCGACGTGGCCGAGAAATAGGGCAGTCGATCGCTTGGCCCCTGCGAATGCAGCGCGGTGCGCGCCGGGTGTTGCATCCCTGGGGAGAATTACTTACCGCCTGTGGTTGGTTTACAATAGCCTCTTCAGCACTCGATCACGGCGGGGCGTCGATGTCGATCGCGATCGATCATTTTGTCAAGCAGCTTGAAGAGTCGGGCGTTCTCTCGCCGGGAAAACTCAAGGAGTTTTTGCCGCCCAACGCCTCGCCCAAGGACGCCGAGTCGCTGGCCCGCGAATTAATCAAGCAGGGTCAGCTCACCAAGTTCCAGGCCCAGCAGGTGCTCGGCGGCCGCGCCAAGGCGCTGTTTCTGGGCAACTACACGATCCTCGACAAGCTCGGCGCCGGCGGCATGGGGCAGGTGTTCAAGGCCCAGCATCGTCGCATGAAACGCCTGGTGGCGATCAAAATGCTGCCGCCGGCGATGACCAAAGACGCAGCGGCACTGGCGCGCTTCCAGCGCGAGGTGGAAGCGGCCGCCAAGCTGTCGCATCCCAACATCGTTGCCGCGCACGACGCCGACGAAGCCAATGGCGTGCACTTCCTGGTGATGGAGTACGTCGAAGGCCGCGACCTGTCGGCCACGGTCAAGAAAGACGGTCCGTTGAGCCTGGGCAAGGCGCTTGGCTACATCGTGCAAGCGGGGCGCGGCCTTGAGTTCGCGCACAAGAAAGGCGTCGTGCATCGCGACATCAAGCCGGCCAACCTGCTGTTGGACAACGAGGGAACCGTGAAGATTTTGGATATGGGCCTGGCGCGGATCGACCAGCCCGGCGGCGACGCGGCCGAACTGACCGGCACCGGCGCGGTGATGGGCACGGTCGATTACATGGCCCCCGAGCAGGCGCGCAACACCAAGCACGCCGACGCGCGGGCCGACATCTATTCGTTGGGTTGCTCGCTGTATTACCTCTTGGCCGGCAAGCCGACGTTCGACGGCGACACCGTGGTCGAAAAGATCCTCGCCCACCGCGACGAGACAATTCCCACGCTGAAAGACGTCTGTCCCGGCGCCAGCGATCGCCTGCAAGGCGTGTTCGAGAAAATGGTCGCCAAGCGAATCGACGACCGTTACCAAACGATGACCGACGCGCTGGCGGCGCTCGAGTCGTGCCTGGCCGAGAGTTCAGCCACGGGCGCGGCGGCGACTGGCGCTTGGCAAGCGCCGGTCGTCGGGTCGTCCGAGCTGTCGGTGATGATGGGCAATCAGAACCTGCGCTCGATCGACACGCCCGACGACTTTCGCATCGAGACAGCGCCGAGCCGCAGCGCGCCGGCCCCCTGCGGATCGCCGGGGGCTCAAGGCCGCAACGGGCCGCCGTGGACGAACACCAAGCTGTTGATCGGCGCCGGCGGCGCGGCATTCTTCGCGCTGCTGCTGGGCGTGATCGTGGTGATCCGCAACCAGCAGGGCGAGGTGATCGCGAAAGTGGAAGCGCCCGCCGGCAGCTCGGTCGAGGTGAAAGCGGACAGCGAAAAGCCGAAAGCGGACGCTGCGCAGCCCCCCATCTCAAACTTGAAATCTCCCGTGCCTAACTCCGCGTCGGTCGTCTATCTCGACGACCTGCCGGAAAAGTCGTACGTCGGATTCAACAATCATCTGTACAAGCCTGGGCGCAACCGGGCCGACGCGACCGCGCTGGCCGAAGTGTTCCTGGCCGAGCCGCCGGAGCACACGTTGATGATGCAATCCGCGTCGTCAATCACGTCGTCCGACGCCGCGAGCCGCGTGGTGTACGACCTGGCCCAGGGGTTCTCCCGGTTTCAGGCGAAGTTTCGCGTGCGCGCCCGCAAGAGCACCACTCCCGTGTTTGCCGAAGTGTGGGGCGACGGCAAACGGTTATGGGAGTCGGGCGATTTGGTCCCGCGCAAAGTCGGCGGCGCAACGGCCGACGTCGACGTGACGGGGGTGCGCGATTTGATGCTCGTTGCGCGAACCGGCAAGGACACCGAGGCGGCGCATGTCTTGTTGATCGAACCACGGCTGACGCCCGACCTGAAACCCGGCACACCTGGGGCCGCCGCGACAAACATCGGCAATGCCCCCGCTTCCCCGCCATCCTCGGCCGCACTCACCGCCGCTGCCGGCTTGTGGACGATTGCCGACCAACAGCCGATCGGGCCGACGCAGCTCGGCGCCCCGGGAATGAACAATCCGCAGGTCAGCCAGGACGGCCTGGCGATTGTGTTCGATGTCCGCGACAAAGCGGAACCCGACGTGTGGCTGGCCACCAGAACCAGCGTCGACGCTCCCTGGGAAAAGGGACAGCGACTAACGAACGAGATCGACTCCGATAAAGAAGACGGCTACGCCGCGCTGTCGCAAGATCGCAAAACGCTCGTCTTCCTCTCGAAGCGCGACAACGACCATCTATGGATCGCAACGCGCAGCACGGCCCACGGCGACTTCGACAAGCCCACGAAATTGGGACCGGAAATCAACCTTCCCAAGTTCAGGTCGTGGTGCCCGGGGCTGTCGGCCGACGCCGGCTGGTTGACGTTCACCCGCTTTATCGATGGCATCGGAACTCGCCAGACTGGTTTCATCGCGCGGCGTCACGGCGCCGACTATCTCGATCCGCAGCCCCTGGGTCCAGCGATCGACGCGCTGGGATTGGTGCGCGATTCGGCGGTGACGAACGACGGCCTGACGCTGGTCGTGGCCATGGGCCGCGACACGAAGCCGGGAACTCCGGCGGAGCTCTGGACCGCGACACGCAGCAAAACGACCGAGCCGTTCGTCAATCCCATTCGCCTGGGCGACGACCTGATCGGCGACGGCCGCTTGACCGGTCCCGTGCTCTCGGGCGACGGCGCGACGTTGTGGTTCGTGCGCACCGGTGAACTGATCCGCGCGACCCGCACCGCGTCAACGCCCGCGGCCGATTACGCGTTGAAGTTCGACGGCAACGATCGGGTCGAGATCCCTGGTCTGAAGTTCGACGTTGCCCAACCTTACACGATGGAGGTGTTCGTCACGTCGCCAGCGAAGGCCGACAAAGGGGACGGCATGGTCTGCGGCTACCCCGACTATTCATTCCTATCCTACACCAAGGGGGGCTATTGGCGCTGGGTTTGCTTGCTGATCCTCGGCACCAAAGACACTTACGGAATCTCGAACGCTGCGGCGCACCCGCAGCGCACGCACCTGGCCTGCGTGCACGACGGCCCGACTCACAGCTTGTATGTCGATGGCAAGCTGTTCCAGAGCAAGGACTTCGTCG
>DASZPI010000637.1:0-10049 GCA_035550355.1 Pirellulales bacterium | reverse complement strand
CAACGACTCCGACGCAGCGCGATCCTGCGCCCGTCGTTGCCGAGCTCGAGCGTCGACGTCGGCTGTGTCAGCGATCGCGCGACGAAGCGTTCAAGCTCGCCGACACCGAGCGCCAGGCGTACGCGCGTCTGCGCGAATTGGGTGGAAGCGACTGGCAGCAGCTCATCCCGGCCTCGGGCGACCGTTCGTCGCGCGTGATTCCCGAGCCTTTACCGCTGGTGATGGTGCTCGCGGTGGTGTGCGGCATGTTTGCGGCAGCCATGACTTCCACGCCGAAGCCAACGATTAGCGACGCCCGAACCGCGGAGCGCGCGTTCGGCGCACCCGTGCTGGGCAAAGTGTGAGACCGGTCCGATATTGCAGGTCACCACATCTCGAATCGTAAATCCCGAGATTGTCTACCCGATGTACGAAGCATTCTTCGAATTCTCCGCCCGTCCATTCAGCACCACTCCGGCCGTCGATCGGTATTTCCCGGCTGAGACTATCGAGGCCAGTCGCCAATGCCTGGCGCGGTGCATCGATCGCGCCGAAGGGACGGGACTGGCAGTCGGCCCCTCGGGCACCGGCAAGACGATGTTGCTACAAGTGCTGGGTGCACAGTTCTATGGTCGGTTTGCCGTCGCGTTGCTGTCGAACACCAACCTGCGCAGCCGGCGAGCGCTATTGCAAGCAATCCTTTACGAGCTGGGGCTGCCGTATCGCGACCTGGAAGAAGGAGAGCTGCGCCTGGCATTGCTCGATTTTCTCGCGCCGCGCACGCAGGCCAACGAAGGCCTGTTACTGTTGATCGACGAAGCCCATGCTCTGCCCGGTCGCCTGCTGGAAGAAGTTCGCATGATCACGAACGTGGTGCGCGATGGCCAACCGCGCGTTCGGCTGGTGCTGGCTGGCAACCGGGCGCTCGAAGAGCGTTTGGCCCATCCGAGAATGGCGTCGCTCAATCAGCGGATTGCAGCGCGTTGTTATTTGCAGCCATTTACGCACGACGAGACCGTCGAATTCGTGCGTCAGCAACTCTCGGGCGCCGGGGCGCAACCGGGGCTGGTGTTCACGCGCGAAGCGCTGACGGCCGTTCATCACGCGACCGATGGAATACCGCGGCTGATCAATCAGCTTTGCGACCACGCGCTGCTGGTCGCCGCGGCCGAGAATCGTTGTCCGATCGATCCAGTGATCATCGAGCAAGCCTGGGCCGACGTTCAGCAACTTCCGATCGCGCCGCCTCACCGATCGGACTTGTCAATGCCGGCGAGCGAGTCGATCGTCGAGTTCGGTTCGCTGAGCGCCGAGCCGGCGGTCGCCGCCAAAGCCCCGCCGCCCGAACCAGAAGCGGTGCTGCCCGTTGCGGCCAAACCGGCTGTCTCGCAGCCATTGGCTTGCGAGCACGACCCCTTTTCCGAGTCGTTTGCCGATGAGGAAATCATTTTGGATCGGTACGTCACCGAGCACAGTGAACTGCCGGTGCATCATCGCGTATCGAGCATCGAAGGTGGGGCGCTGGCGGCCATGCTCGAGCCGTTCCTGAAACGGGCCACTCTGGCCAATGGCCCGGCCGGGCACGACGAGCATGCCCCGTCGACGATTCCGATGGATTGCGCGGAGGTGTGCGAAAGCGTTGGCCAAGTCGGTGTGAACGAACTGCCGCCGCGCATGCCGCACGAAATGGGCGAAGACGAAAACGTGATCGTGATCGAGGACGATCCCGAACAGCAGACCATCGTGCACGCTCCCAAGGGAGAAGTCCGCCGGCAGGAATTCAGCCAGTTGTTCGCCTCGCTGCGTCGTGGCTAAAGAAAGATCGGGACAAACGTCGTCGTCGAGGACCGTGTCATGAGCCAACTGCTTAACGCGATTCGCCGGATCGAGAAAACGATCTCGCTTTCGGCCGCTGCCGATCGACTTGCGGCCGAGCCGTTGGTTGCCGACGCGGTCGAACGAAAGTTTTCCGATCCGCCGCACGCGGGTCCAGGAACCCCAAAGACACCGATCGATCTATGGCCGCCGCGAACGGCGCGCATCGACCCGGCACCGGTGGTCGAAGTTCCCGCGGAAGGCGCCGTGGCGCCCGGGTACCGCAAGTTTGCCGGTGAATTGATCGAACGCTTGGGGGCCGATCGCGCGCGTTCCGTGGCTTTGGCAGTGACCGATCCGCGCTCGGATGCGGCGATTATATCGGTACGACTCGCGGGAGCATTGGCGACCATTCGTCGAACCTCGGTTGCCGTGGTCGAGCCGATCCGCTCGGCCCCCGTCGAGTTGAACGTGCCGAGCGGTGGAACCGTGATGGCCGAATCGATGGCCTTCGAAGGACATTGGACCGCCAGCACCTCAGCAACTCGGCTACCCCGCGTAGCGCGAATTCGGATGACATGGCAGTCCGAGAACGAACCTGATTGCGAAGCGCTCACTCGTGCAATCCGCTCGTTGAACAACGACTACCGCTGGGTGGTCGTGAATCTGGGCTTTGTTGACCGGCGTGATGCATTGTCATGGGCTGCCACGTGCGACGGCGCATGTCTGGGTGTCGCCCAGGGAGCGCTAACGCAGGCAGATGCGAAGCGCATGGCACGCGGTCTCAAACTTTCGGGAGCGAAGCTGGTGGGCTGCGTGCTGCTAGATCCACCGACGGTGTAGTCTAGCCCCCCAAGCTCGCTCCTTTTGGCTCACGTTGGTGCAACCGCCAATTTGCACCTTTCGGGTATTCCAGTTGCAGCATCTCGTCGGCGGGAGGAACGCGCCAAAGCTCGAGAGAATGCATCTATGGTATCGGCTACACGAGATTGCCACGTTCTAGTGATCGACGACCAGACTGACAGCGCTGACACCTTAGCCCGACTGTTGAGGGCTCATCATTTCGCAGCAAGCACCTGCACCTATTCGAAAGATTGCATGTCTCGGGTCGAGTCGTCGCACCCGGACGTGATCTTGCTCGACCTGGCGATGCCCGGCATGGATGGGTTCAACATTGCCGACGAGTTACGGCAGAATCCTGATTTGCGGCCCAAGCTGTTGATCGCGGTCACGGGCCTGGCGGATGAAGACGACAAGCAGCGAACCAGAGAGGCGGGGTTCGACTTTCACTTGGTGAAGCCGGTGATGTGGGACCAGCTGGAGCCGCTGCTGGTACAGGCGACCGACGAACGCCGAGGCGATCTACAGCATTAGGGCCCGCCGGAAAGCTGGCGCGGCTGACGGAGGTCAGGGGATGCCGGGTCGCGAACGCCGTCGCTCGCCTCGGAGCAGTGCTACGGTTGACGGCCGATTATTTTGTCGCAAGGGCCAGCACTTCGACGTGAACTGGCAGCTCGACCATCGAAGTATGGCCGAGATCGGTCTGCACGTGAATGGTATGCACGAATTTGCCAGCGTCATGCGCGACGAACGTCACGGGCAGGAGATGCCACGTCTTGGCGGCGTTGTCGATCGCTCCGAACTCAAACGCTGAGTTGTTGCACGACATGCCCAAAACGCAGAACGGCCGCTTGGCTTGCAGGACAACTTGCTTCGTCACCTTGTCGCCCAGCGGCACGGTGCCGAGCACCAACACCTGCGGACTGATCGCTAGTTCGGGCAGCACGCGCCCCTCGATACTGATCGGTAAGCGCGGCGTGCTTGGATCGTTGGTCAGCACGGTGAGTTGATCTTGCACGTAGCCCGGCGGGGCATCTTCGCGCAGCTTGACGAAGATTTTGTACGAGCGGCGCGACGAGTCGGATGTCGGCTTCAGCAACTTCGCTTCGACAAACTTGCTGTTCGATTGAACATCGGTGGCCTGCCAGTCGCCCGCGCCGGAGTACTCAACCAGCACGGTCTGCTCGAGCACGGTGCCTTGCGGCACGCTGCCGAAGTTCACCGCCCCCGGCTGCACCATGACGTCGGTGCGAATGAATCCATCGACCCGCAACTGCACTTCGGCGCGCATCGGTTTGTCGATGGTCACGGTGAGCGTCGCACCGCGCTGACCCGAAAAACGGTCGGTGTTGAAGTGGGCGACGATCTCGCCGCTCTCAAGCGACGGAACCGTATCGCGGACGACCAGCGGCGTGGTGCAGCCGCAACTGGTGCGCACACCCGAAATGTGCACCGGATCGCGGTACAGATTCTTGAACACAAAGCGATGCTCGGTCTTGGCGTCCTTGGCGACCGTGCCGAAGTTGTAGTTCGTTTCGCTAAACATCGTGCGGGCCCAATCCTGGGCCACGGCCGGAGCCGCCAGCCCGATCGTGGCTATTGCCCCGACCCACGCCGTCGTCGCGCGTTTCATAGTTTTGCCGCCTTCTGCGTCAGAAGAAAAATGCACGCCGCCACCGTAAGCACACTTCATGCCGTGCCTACGTCAGTATTGCGGATTCGGGCGAAACGTCAAAAGCGGAAACGCGGAAAAAACCCTGCTCACGATCGCAATAAACCTTGCAATTGCTACCCCTTAAGCGTGGGCTTAAGGACGATTTCAGCCCCGGCAAATAGTTTGGACACCGGGCAGTTCTTCTTGGCAGTTTCAGCGATCTTTTCGAATCCCGCCTGATCGATTCCGGGCACCTTGGCGTCGACCGTCAGCGTGACCCGCGGAATACGAAACCCATCGCTGGACTTCTCCAGCCCGACTTGCGCCGTCGTGTGCACACGCTCGGGCACATGCCCCGCCTGCGATAACTCATGGCTCAGCGCCATCGAGTAACAGCCCGCATGTGCTGCCGCCAGCAGCTCTTCGGGATTCGTACCTTTGCCGTCTTCGAAGCGCGATTTGAACGAGAACGGGCCGGTCCAAGCGCCGTGACCGACGGTCATCGTGCCGTGCCCCGACATCAGGTCCTTTTCCCATGTGGCTTCGGAAGTGCGGTCTGGCATAAAAAACTCCTTCCGGGTTTAGAAGCGCAAACGATTCGGCTCACTGTACCGAAGCGATCGAGCATTCGTTCTTTCATTTTGCGTGAGCTTAGCGTCCCCAATCGAATCCGCAGCGTGCGACGAGCGAATCGGCTCACTTGGCGCGCTGCACGCGGAACGAAACTAGTCGATCGATTCAAGCAGGGCGATCGGGAAACGGGCCAGCAACTCGGCTAAATCCAGCGATGCCCCATCGCCTTGCGGCAGCGATGCTCCATCACTTTGTGGTTCCGTCGCGAATTCTTCGCCCGTGAACCGATGCCGCCACCGCGTCGGCAATCCGGCCGGCAACAGCAAACGCGACTCACTCCAGACCTCCGGCTGCCAACTCTCGACCGTTGACACCTGCTGCTGGTTGGCGTGCAGTTTGTGCACCAAACGGGGCGCGGCGGCAATCACATGCTCGTCATCCAACGACCGGGCGAACGCGCACACATGCTCGGCCGCGGCGCCTTCGGCCGCCAACGGCTGATAGTTGCCGCGAATGAACAATTCGATGTGCGAACGCCGCAAACCGAGCGCGGCGGTGGTTACGAATAACTTGATCCGGCCATCGCGCCAGTTCTTCAGCACGTCACTGGCCAACGACTGCGGGTCGCGTTCATACCATTGCAGCACCTCCGTCAGCAGCCGATCGCGCAGGGCAAAGTCGACCGGACGTCGGTTATCGGGATCGACCAGGCTGAAATTCCAAATCTCGGTTCCTTGATAGAAATCTGGTACTCCGGGCGAGGCGATCTTTAACAGGGTTTGCGACAGGCTGTTGATCATCCCCGGCAGTGCGAGCCTTTCGGCGAATTCATGAAAATCGGCTAGGAAGCGATTGTCTTCTCGACGCTCGAGCGTGCCGCGCACGAAATGCTCCAGCGCGGCGTCGTAATCCTGCTCGGGGTTCATCCAACTGGTGTTGAGCTTCGCTTCCTTTGCCGCCTTGATCATGTACGCCACAATGCGATCGACGTACTCGCTCCACAGTTCAGCGGTCGCCGACTCCAATGGCCAAGTTCCTGCCAGTGTTTGGTAGAACAGGTATTCCTCATTCGTGTCCGGCGCTTCGCTGCCCTCGATCTGAGTTTTTTGCGGCCGGTTTAAGGCGTTCCAGCGGTCAAGTCGCTCGGCCCATGCGTCGGTCATTTCCGAGAGAACGCTGATTCGCGCTCGCACGTCTTCGCTGCGCTTGGTGTCGTGCGTGCTCGTGGCGAGCATCGCCATCGGCCAGGCGCTCAATCGCGCTTGGTTGCGCCGATGAAACTCTTCGACCGAGGTGCCAAAGTGTTGCGGCTCACCTCCCACCTCGTTCAACGAGGCCAACGGATACGCGCGGTAGAACGCCGTGTCTTCCAACCCCTTGGCCGTCACCGGCCCGGTCAGCTGCTGAAAGCGCATCACGAACTGTCGTCGCTCGGCGCGCTGCTCGTCGGTGATCCCGTCCGGGTCCTCCAGCAGCAGAATCGAACCGAGGAAATCAAACAACGACTGGTTAATTGCCGGGTTGCGGCGCCGCGCAATTCGCAGCGCCTCTCGAATCCGCGCGCGGTCCACGTCGCTGACGAACTTGGTGCTCGGCCGAATGTAGGTACGATAGACCGGGAAACAGGCGATCACTTCGCTGACCACTCGCTGCAACGAGGCCAGCGTGAAGTCGCGCGAGAAACGGTGCTGCTCGCTAATGCGATCCAGCCGCCGGGCGATCATATGCAGCTCGCTCGACATCGACACGGCGAGAATCGTCCGCTTGGCGTAATAGTAAATCTCGCTGAACCGCGGCGCGACATCGGTAAACTGCTCGTAGGTTTCTTTGATCGCGCGGGCCGAAGTGCGGTCGACGAAAATGCCGCCCACCTGGTTCAAAAAGTCGTAGCCGGTTGTTCCCGCGGTGCGCCAGGTGGTGGGCAGCTCTTCGTCGTAGCCGAGGATCTTCTCGACGACGACGTACGTGGGCCGCTCGGCATCTAGCCTCCCGCCGGCGTCGACCAGCGCCTGCTTGCAGCCATCCTGGAGGCTCTCGAGGTATTGCTCGGGATCATACAGGCCGTCGGGATGGTCGATCCGCAGGCCATGGACCCAACCGCGGGCGACGAACCGCAAGATCATCTCGTGCACCGCGCGGAACACGTCCGGGTCTTCCACGTGCAATGCCGCCAACTCGTTGATGTCGAAAAACCGGCGGTAATTGATCTCATCAGCTGCCACGCGCCAATAACACAGGCGATACGACTGCTGCGCCAGAATATTCTCGAGCCGGTCGAAGCTGTGCGGCTCGCCCTTACGACCGTTGAACGTTTCGAGCGTGGCGTCGATCGCAGCGCGAATCTCGGCGTGGTCATCCATCAAGGTTGCCAAGCGGCGCCGCGCTACATCCTGCTCGCGCTGCCGCTCGCGTTGTTTCTCGGGATCGGTCTCGGTGCGCGACGGCAGATGCTCGAGTGCCGTGACAATGCTCTCCAACTCCATGCGAGCCGGGTTCTCTGCGGGCATGGCTTGCAGGTGAGTCGCCAACGCGTGCGTCAGCAACACAGTCCAAGTCGCCGGCGACAAGGGAAACCGTCGCTGGTAATACTCGACATAGAATCGTTGATCGCGATACGCAAGTTTCAGTTCCTGCGCTTCGAGCACCTTGCCATACTGGTCGCCGAGCACCGGCACCAGCACGGTCTCTTGCAGCGATTCTTTCGGCGGGTGCCACTCGATATCGAAGAACTTCGCGTAGGCCGATCCGGGACCGTTTTCGAGCACGTCCTGCCACCAGCGATTGTTCGGATCGTCGATCCCCATGTGGTTCGGGACGACGTCCATCACCAGCCCAAGTTGGTGGCGAGCAAGCTCCTCGGCGAATTGCTGAAAGTCGGTCTCGCTGCCGAATTCAGGATCGACGATGTTCGGATCGATCACGTCGTAACCGTGCGCGCTGTCGCGGCGCGCACGGAACAACGGCGAGGCATAGACGGCCGCAATGCCCAGCTTCTCGAAGTAAGCCGCCAGGGCCGCAGCATCCGCGAATCGCAAATGGGCGCTGAACTGCAGCCGATAGGTCGACGCCGGGAGGTAGCGCGGCGTGGCAGCCGACAATGCGGCGCGCTCCATCGCTTGCGGTACAGCCAGCGAACCCATGCCATCTCCTGTTCAGGACTTATTCTGAGCACGGCCACAGCATCGTTCAGGCGGACGTTTGACGCCGATGCTTATACCAGCGGATCGCGACGGCCAGTACCCATCAAAGCCGATACCAGCACGACGAGCAACACGAGGCCAAAGATTCCACTGGGGAAATAGCCCAGGTTCCAGGCCGCGGCATACGGCCACACCGGCAACATCCCCAGCACCAGCAGCAGCAGAACGACGATCAACAAAAGTCGCATGACAAGGTCCTTTCGAATCTACCAAAGTCGCCCTTCGTTAATCGTTCGATCCCTCATTGCGCTGGATCGATCGTAGCGCTGCCGTCGCTCGCCGTTCGAAGGGCTTCAACGAGGGGCGACGTTGTGGTCTTCGTGTCGGTCGCGATCGAGGCAGAGCTCCGCGCCATCGCCCGATGGTGTCGGCTTGGCTGAACCATTTGCTCCAGAGATCGTGACGACTAGCGGTGCTGGAACCTTTTCGGCCGATCCCTTAGGGCTGGTTGCAGCTTCATCCATTACTGCGGCGTTGAACAACAGCCCGACAACCGTCAGTGCAAATTCACCCACCATGATCAAACCATGCCACGATCTCATGTCTCTTCTTCCTCCGTGCAAACGATTGAATGGGCGTGCCGCGCCATCGTTGGTGGTGATCGTAATCAACTCCAGCGACGCGACCGCAGCGATGGCGACTGCATTTACCGTGCCGCTTTGGGCAGCACGATCAATCCGCACTCCGGTCGTGAGAAGCAGCAGGTTTCGTCGCAGCGGCATGTTGTGTGCGACATTGGGAGCAGCATTCGTACGCGCAGACAAACACACTTCGGAATTTTTCGACGATACGCAACCGACGAGGCAAGTCATGGCACAACGAGATCAAGATCGCATGGGACATCACAAGTCAGCCTGGTCGGATTTGATCCCGACCGCGGGCGAATCGACTGCCTTGCGCTCTGGCCTCGAGACCGACGTGTGCGTCGTGGGTGCAGGGATCGCCGGCTTGAGCGTGGCCTGGCATTTGGCTCGCGCGGGCAAGAAAATTTGCGTGCTCGACGATGGCCCGATCGGCAGCGGACAAACGGTACGTACCACGGCGCACCTGTCGAATGCGATCGACGATCGTTACATCGAAATCGAACGCATCCACGGCCTCGAAGTCTCGCGCCTGGCCGCCGAGAGCCACACCGCCGCGATTCACCGCATCGAATCGATTGTCAAAGCCGAAAATATCGATTGCGACTTTGTACGACTCGACGGTTACCTGTTTGTTCCGCCGGGAGAAGATCCTGACATTCTTGAGGATGAACTTGCCGCAGCCCACCGCGCGGGACTTTCCGATGTCGAGTTGATCGCCCGCTGCCCCGCCGCGCCCTTCGATACAGGGCGCTGTTTGCGCTTTCCGCTGCAGGCGCAGTTCAATCCGCTCAAGTATCTCCGCGGCCTCAAAGACGCCATTGAACGCGATGGCGGCCAGATTTTTTCAGGCGCTCACGTTAAGAGCGTCGAAGGCGGGAGCCCCTGTACGGTCAAAACTCGCAACGGCCACACCGTAACCGCCGAGAACGTGGTGGTCGCCACGAACACCCCGATCAACGACATGTACGCGATCCACACCAAGCAAGCGCCTTACATGAGCTACGTGGTCGGACTGCGCGTCGACCGCGGCGCGCTGCAACCGGCATTGCTGTGGGACACCCACGACCCGTATCACTACGTCCGCGTGCAGCCGATGGACGACTACGACCTGCTGATTGTCGGCGGCGAGGATCAGAAGACCGCCACGCACGACGACGCGGCGGACCGCTACGACCGGCTCGAGCAGTGGGCGCGCGAGCGCTGGCCCATGGCTGGCACGGTCGAGTTTCGCTGGTCGGGGCAGGTGATGGAAACGATCGACGGGCTGGCGTTCATCGGGCGCAATCCGAGCGACGACCCCCACGTGTACATCGCCACCGGCGACTCGGGCATGGGAATGACGCATGGCACGATCGCCGGCATTCTGATCAGCGACCTGATCATGGGGCGCGATAATCCGTGGCA
>DASZPI010000636.1:0-3384 GCA_035550355.1 Pirellulales bacterium | reverse complement strand
CGTCAAAATGATTCAGAACATCCTGATCGGCGCGGTGGCGTTCGGCGTGGCGGTGTATTGGGTGACCTGCGTCGAGCGCTCGGCCGAAGGACCAAAACCAAGCGTGTTCGAGATCTGGCGGCGGTTTCCGAAGTTCATCCTGGGGTTCGTCGCCGCGTCGGTCGTATTCTCATTCATCGCCACGCGCGGCCCCGAAGGCCAGGCGATCACCGGCGCCGTGATTGCCGACACGAGCGAAGTGCTCCGCGGCTGGTTCTTCTGCCTGGCCTTCGTGAGCATCGGCCTGGAAACAAACTTCCGCGAACTCGCGCAGTTCTTCACCGGCGGCAAACCACTGATTCTGTATGTTTGCGGCCAGGCGTTGAACCTGGTACTGACACTAACGATGGCGTGGCTAATGTTCGAAAAGGTGTTTCCGCATGCGGCCGATGCGCTGGCGAAATAGCGACATGCTGCGCCCGCGCGTGGCGTTTGCCGGTGCGCTGCTGGCGATCGCGCTGGTGTGGATGGTTGTATTGCCGCGCGTTGCGGCGCAACCTGCGGTCCGCGCCCAGATCGAGCAGAACGAGCGGCTGGGGATCGACCCGAGCGCGAAGTTCTATACCGAGCTACCTGCAATGCCGCAGTTGTTCGAGCGCACCGACAGCGCCCGCCGCCGTGAGCCGGAGGCGTTTTGGTCTCGCTGAGTTCAGCCACTTGACATCCGCAACCCGAGATCCGTCATGACGCATCGTTCTACGTTGTTCGCGCTGGCTGTTGTGTGCTTTGTTGCCGCTGCTCGACCGGCCGAGGCCGAGCGCGTGGTGCTGGTGGCCGGTGGCGACGAGCCGGTCGCTGCCTTGCCGGCCACGCGCAGCAAGCTCGATGGCCCGTTCGGCGTCGATTTCAACTCGGCCGGCGAGATGTTCATCGTCGAAATTTCGGGACATCGCGTGCTCAAGCTCGATCGCGCGGGGATTCTTACGCTATTCGGCGGCACAGGAGCGAAAGGCGACACGGGGGACGGCGGTCCCGCGCGCGCCGCCACGTTCAACGGCATGCACAGCCTGGCCATCGCCCCGGATGGCACGATTTACATCGCCGATACCTGGAACAACCGCGTTCGTGCGATCGATCCTCGCACGGGCAAGATCCGTGCGTTGGCAGGTGCGGGTGGTCCAAAGGGATACACCGGCGATGGCGGACCGGCCACCGAGGCCCACTGCGGCGGTGTGTACTGCGTGGCAATGCACCCTCATAGGCCGCAACTGTACTTGGTCGACCTCGACAACAAGCGCGTCCGCATGGTGAACCTTGCCGACGGCCTGATCACGACGGTCGCCGGCAACGGCCAGCGCGGCGTGCCCGACGATGGGGCCGACGCCGACGCGGCGCCCCTGGTCGATCCACGTGCCGTGGCGGTCGATTCGAAGGAAAATGTTTACATTCTCGAGCGCGGCGGGCACGCATTGCGCGTCGTCGATCCGGCGGGAAAAATTCGCACGGTCGCCGGCACGGGCGAAGCCGGGCTAGCGGGTGACGGTGGCGACGCGTTGAAGGCCAAGCTCAAGGGACCGAAACACATCTGCATCGATCCGCACGATAACGTGCTGATTGCCGACACCGACAACCACGTCGTTCGCAAGTATCTGCCGAAGGACAACAAGATCGTGCGCGTCGCCGGCTGCGGCCGAAAGGGCGCTAGCGGCATCGACGGTCCGCCGCTTGAGCTGGAGATGAATCAGCCGCATGGCGTGTGCTTCGATCGCGCCGGGACGTTGTACATCACCGACAGCTACAACAACCGAGTGCTGAAGGTGGTCGATTGATTCGTCAGAAATGCGTTGCCCAGCGGTAGGCGAACTACGCATTGCGACGGTTCTGAAGCATTCGTAACATTCGCCTCCCTTCGCGTGCACGCCGCACACCCAGTCGTTGCGCGCTCGTTCGACCATTGATGTCTTCTGTCTGGCACTGCGCGCGGAGCGACGCCGATGCTGTTCAGCTCTCCGGTCTTTTTGTTCTTGTTCCTGCCGGCCGTTCTGTTGCTGCATACGCTTGCGCCGCGTGCAGCGAAGAACGCCGTGTTGCTCGCTTGCAGTCTGTTGTTTTACGCCTGGGGCGAATTCAACTACAGCGTGCTGATGGCCGCCGTGATCGCGATGAACCATATGTTCGGCCTGGCGGTCGAACGCCATCGCCAGCACGCTCTGGCCGGTTGGCTGCTGGGCGTGTGCATGGTGGCCAACCTGGGGCTGCTCGGCTATTTCAAGTATGCCGGGTTCGTAGTGGACAGCGGCAACTCGGTGCTCGGTTGGCTTGGCTTCGCCCCGCTGCCGCATCCCGAGATCATCCTGCCGATCGGGATCTCCTTCTACACGTTTCAGGCCATGTCGTACGTGATCGACGTGGCGCGGGGCGCCGTGCGAGCACAGCGAAATCCAATCGACCTTGCGCTTTATGTCGCCTTGTTCCCGCAACTCATCGCTGGGCCGATCGTGCGCTATGTCGATGTGGCTGCCGAGCTACGCGATCGACACGTGGGCTGGAGCGGATTCGCCAGCGGCGTGCAGCGGTTTTGCCTGGGCTTGGCCAAGAAGATGCTTTTGGCCAATTCGCTGGGCGGCGTGGCCGACATCGCCTTTGGCCTGCCCGATGGCAGCTTGCCGATGACCACGGCCTGGTTGGGAATCGTCTGCTACGCGCTGCAGATCTATTACGACTTCTCGGGCTATTCCGACATGGCGATCGGCCTGGGCCAGATGCTCGGCTTTCAGTTCCTCGAAAATTTTAACTATCCATACGCCGCGCGCTCGCTGACCGACTTCTGGCGGCGATGGCATATCTCGCTGTCGACTTGGTTCCGCGATTACCTGTACATTCCGCTGGGCGGCAATCGGCACGGCACGCTGCGCACCGCCGCGAACTTGCTCGTCGTGTTCCTATTGTGCGGCCTGTGGCACGGCGCGAGCTGGACCTTCGTGCTGTGGGGGCTATTCCACGGCGTGTTCCTTTCGGCCGAGCGATGCGGTCTCGGTCGACTGCTCGCACGCTTGCCGAGTTTGTTTCAGCACGCGTACTTGCTCGTGGCGATGCTCGTCGGCTGGGTGCTGTTCCGCGCCAACGACCTGGCGCATGCATGGCTGTACTTGCAAGCGATGTTCGGCCTCAACAGTACGGCCGCCGATGAATTCCCTGCCGCGATGTATCTCGATTCAGGCCTGCTGATCGCCCTGGCAATCGGCATCGCCGCGAGCGTGCCAACTCAATACGCCCTTACGTCGTTGGCGATTCGCGCCGGTCAGCGCTCGCAGCGCCATGCCTGGCTGAGCGGCATGGCGGCAAACAGTCTGGCATTTGGCCGCGTGGCGATGGTCGTGTGCACGCTGCTCGCTTCAGCCTCAA
>DASZPI010000635.1:0-4671 GCA_035550355.1 Pirellulales bacterium | reverse complement strand
CGTGTAGCCATCAACGACCCGTTTGAGCTGCTGGTCGTACACCGGCTGGTTCAGTAAGTGGGCCAAGGTGCCGACCATTTGCCGTGCGGCGTCCCGAGGCAAATGCGTATCGGTATCAAGCGTGATGACGTACCGCACGCTCTCGAGGACGGCAGGATCGCCGACGACCTCGGCAAACCGATCGTTAGCGCCGCGGAGCATGGCGTTGAGATCGGCCAACTTTCCGCGCTTTCGCTCGTAGCCCATCCACACCCCTTCTTGTGCATTCCAGCGGCGGGCACGATGAAACAGGTAGAAGATATTGGCGCGCTGCGTCGCGTACTTTTGGTTCAGTCGCTCGACGCCTTCGCGCGCCTGCCGCACGAGTTCGGCGTCGGTGGGCATCGTTTCAGTCGATGCATCGACGAAGTCGGTCACCAAGGCAAAGTGCAGTCCTTGATCGCGATTGGCCAAGTACCGGATCTCGAGCCCTTCTAGCAAATGCTCGATTCCAGCGGCGCTACTGAGCATGGTCGGCACCGCGACAAGCGTTCGCTGCTCCGGCGGCACCCCCTGTTCGAAATCGATGCGCGGCAACGATTGAGGACTAAGTAGGAGTGTGGCCAGCCAATTGACGATGCTCACGCTGAGCTGTCCGGCGCACATCAGTGCCGGCACCGCCGCCAGCAAGAGGGCCGCCGGACCGATACCTTGGTGCTGGCATGTCCACAGAAATACCGATGTCGCCGCGAAGGTCAGTGCCCCAATGCTCGACAGGTAACATCCGAGCGGATAGCGCCGCCGCAACTTATCGAACGCTACCGCGGGAGACAGGCGCATCTCGGCAACCCGCTCGAGCGTGGGCCGGCCGCGATCGACCAGGTAGTAGCCCACGTGCGCCCTGCGCCCCCGCGGTTGGTCGACCGCCTGGTTTTCGGCCAGCTGTACCGCTCGGCGCGCCACGTCGTACTCAGTAAGCTGGCTGCGCCGCGCGATTCCTTCGACCGCATGACGGTAGCGATCACGCGTGGCAAAGTCCATTTGGTTATAGATGTGCGCTGGATCGCCGGCCAGCGTCTGTTCGACGAGGCTATGCTCGCCGACAAACCTACGCCAATCGTTAGCGTTCAAGAACCGCAAGCTGCTGATGCTATTACCGATTGACACCTGGTCGGCCGCCTGCGATTGTCCCTCGGCACGCACGAGCTGTTCCGTCGTTAGCCCTTGGTCCGCCAATCGCTGTTCGATCCAACCATTCGCAAAGGCAAAGTTAGGATTCTGTCCCTGCAAGTGGCGCGTGAGTTCCGACAGGAAGGCGCCGGTCAGCGGTGGGTTCGCGCGGGCCATATCGGCCAGCACTAGAATCAGATCGGTCGGCGATTGCTCAACGACACGGATCATGCGCTCTGCCCAATCCGCGGCGCTATTCCGATCGCGCCGTGCCGCGGCAATTCGCAAGGCCACGCGCCGCAAGTTCTCAATCAATGCCAGCCGCAGCATGAGCGGCAGTCCCCAAAGCTCGCCGAGCTTCAGCGGTTCGACTGACTGATATGCGGCAATAAATCCGCCCAAGCTGGCTGTGTCGATGCGACCGTCGACATGGGCGATGAGTTCCAGGGCAATCCCATAAGCGCGCGGAAAAGTCGCCGCCGAGCCCGTCGCTAGCCGCGGCAATTCCCGGCTATACGAAGGGGGCAGCAGCCGCCGAATCGCGCGAATCTGCTCCTCGACAAGATAAAAGTTGTCGAGCAGCCATTCCGCGGCCGGCTCGATGCGACGATTTCGCTCGGCCGCGGCCGTCACCAGATCGTAAGCCTCGATGAGCACGCGTTCGTTCTCGTCGAGCCGCGGCAGCAACTTGTCCGCGGACCGACCCGTGGCGAGCTGATGCGACCCGGCAATCGCCTTGGCGTGCCGCTCCAACTGGGCGACGTTGAACAGTTCGGCCCGCAACGGCTGCTCGTTGGCAAAGCCGTTCAGCGCTGCATCGAGCTGCGCCGATCGTCGCGGACGGAAACGTCGATAGAAATTCGGCAGGATCCGCGGAACATGCACTTATTGCTCCCGCGGATTGCATTCCGCAGCGAACCGGGTGGGATGTCTCAACAAGTTGGCGACATGTTATTGTCCGGTAGTATTCAACATGACATGCACGGTATCAGGTGTCGATGTGCGTATTGTCCGCAAACTCGTGCTGCAAGATCGTTTGGACAATGGGGGTCCCCACCGGCAAGATCTGACCGGCGGAGATCTGCATTTGTTCGCGTAACAGCTTAAGCAGTTGATCGCGACCGCCGCGATTAGCCAAAAGCGCAGTTCGTTCTCGCTCACATTCTTGTCGTGTGATTTTTCACTTTTCGACCGTCATGGTGTTTCAGGACGTTACGCCCGCTTCGGAAGTGCCATTCTCATGCCGGTGCGTGTGCCTGCACCCGGCGCATCAGGTCTAGCGCCTCGGCAAGGGCTGGCTGCATGGTGAAGGTCGTAGATTCCTTCCGCTCGTCTTCGTGGCTTCCTGATGAGAGTGTCATCCACCAGAGCGGCTCTCGCTTCCCATTTCCATGCTGACCTTCGGGTGGAAAGTGTCCAAGGTGCACGGCCACCGCATGTGCGAACTTGCGATAGTTCGACATGGCGAGCGTAGCTGCCCTTAGTCGCGTGCCGGTGGCTAACTGAGCCGCAGTCGCCGTGTGGCTTGGCATTTTGTATTGCGTAGTTAACAGTTAGATCCAGATTTCCAAGCGGCGGGGCTTGTTGATGGCAAGTCGCGGAGCGCTAGCAAGGCTTGACGATATTCCATTGCGGTGGTCATGGTGTGTGCTGCCTCTATCTAAATGACTGCAAAAGATGTGATCGGATGCGAGCCGTTCATTTCGATCACAAACGCCCCGGCAGCAGACGGGCTGCGACCCTCTAAGGGCGCAGCACAAGCTGAACCAACTGTGGAAGCGCCGGAATGCTCGTCCGCCGCCTCCGGAACGAATCCACGAGAGCGAAAAAAACCGTGCCGGGCTAACCCGGCACGGCAGGAAGTCCAGTGGCTCGTGTTACCGAGTCGGACTGTTGCAACCTAGGCTTGTTCGACCTTGGCCACAAGGTGTACGCGCCCGCGCAACACCAATTTTGCAGTGAATCGAGCACACTTTCGCCGCGTCAAAGCAGCCTGCCAGCAGGGGAGTACCTGAGATCTAAACACCAAGATTCGTCGGGCGACTCAGTTTTGATCGCGCCGCGAGGCGATCAATAGGGCAAAGTGGAGCACCATCGAGGTGGCGAGGAGCGACGCGAGCGTTAGCTGCGTCGGCGAAAATTGCTCTGCTGGTAGCGGCGATCCTCGTGGACAACGGTCCGGAGTTCATCTTCAAGAGCTTCGATCTCTGGGCCTACTGGAACGGAGTGCAGTTGGACTGCAGCCGGCCAGGCAAGCCCACGGAGAACGCCTTCATTGAATCGTTCAACGGGAAGCTGCGCGGCGAGTGTTTGACCAGCACTGATTGCTGTCACTCGACGATGCGCAGGAAGTGATTATAGCTTGGCAGGAGGACTACAACCGAACCCGGCCTCACAGCGCTCTGGGAGGTCAAGCACCGAACGAGTTTGCGATTTTTTCGCGGGGGGCTAGCCCCCTCTGAAAACCTTGTTCTTCTAACATTCCAACTGGATCAGGAATTGGGGAGGACGTCAAAACGCAAAACGCTCGTCGCAAACAGCGGGTTAGTAGCTGCTTACGGCGAGCGTTTTCAAGCGGAGCGGAGAGGACAGGATTCGAACCTGCGGTACGGTTTGACCCGTACATCGGTTTAGCAAACCGACGCTTTCGACCACTCAGCCACCTCTCCAAGTCGGGCGACAAATTGACGCCCGAACTCCCAAAATTCTATGCTTTCCTGGTCCCCCTGCAAGGGAAGTTCTCGATCGGAAACCCGGCTATGCAAAGCCGTGCCGCTGGTTGATCGATCGCTGATATTCCGACGCACGACCGTCGAGCACCTCCGCCAATTCGACGCGTCGGCCCAGGGTTGCCGACTCGACGATCGCGAATGCCGCCGCAAGATCGTGCAATCCTTCGCGCCCGCTGGTCTCCGGCTGGCGTCGCTGCCGCACTGCCTCGAGCCAATCGAGCTGCGCAAGTGCAAAACTATCGGTCAGCCCAAGTGGAAAATCACGCGCCTGGCGGTCGGCCGAGGCGCGGCTCGCGTATTGCTCGCCAAGATCCGCGCTGGGGGCCGAGTCGAACGTGGCACGGGTACCAGTGACGCGGGCCTGCGAGCCGTAGAACACGCTCCCGTCAGCAACAACGGTAGCCCCGCCGTGACCGGCCCAACTGGCCATCAGGTTGCCGACGACGTTGCGCTCGGTATCGAACTGCGCGAAAAAGGTATCGTCGGCGTCGCAGTCCAGCGACATGGCAACCGTTCCATCGGGGCCGATGGTCTTGCGGTGCGGCTCGATGATCGCCGTCTGCGCGGTCACGCCGCGGATCTCGCCGGCGACATGCCGAATCTGATCGAAGAAATGAACGCCAAAGTCGAGGCTGATTCCGCCCCCTTCGCTGCGAATGTGCCGCCACGCAGTCTCGGCCACGATTTTATCGGGAGCCCACCACGCTCCGATGTAGCCGACGAGGATCATTTGTAGCCTGCCGCCCGGTCCGTCGTTGAAGAACCAATGCAGGTGACGTGTCGCCGGTAA
>DASZPI010000634.1:0-4595 GCA_035550355.1 Pirellulales bacterium | reverse complement strand
CTTGTGGCAGGAAGCGGTCGAACGCCGGCCGCACAAGGAACCCATCTTTTGAAATGCAGACTGCAAAGTGCAGAATGCAGAACGTCTCTGCATCTTGCGTTTTGCAGTCTGCATTTTGCATTTCTATGTTCACCGGTCTTGTTGAATCACGTGCCGTCGTTGCCGAGTTAGCCTCGCAGCCTGCCGGCTGTCGGTTGGTCGTGGGCCCGGTGCCCTGGGCCGCCGAGGTTGCAGCCGGCGAAAGCATCGCGATCAACGGCTGCTGCCTGACGGTGGTCGGCATCGCGTCGGGCCGCTTGGCCTTCGATGTCGGGCCCGAGACGCTCGCGCGCACGAACCTGGGCTTGTTGAAGCCCGGCAGCGCGGTCAATCTCGAACGCTCGCTGCGTGTGGGCGATCGCCTCGGGGGCCACTTTGTCACGGGCCACATCGACGGCACCGGCACGCTCGAGCAGCGCATCGACACGGGCGAGTTCTCGACGTTCTGGTTTCGCGTGCCTCGGGCGCTGACGGCGCAGATGGCGTCGAAGGGTTCGGTCGCCGTCGATGGCGTAAGCCTGACGCTTGTCGAGGTCGAGCCACAACGGTTCAGCGTGATGCTCATTCCGCACACGCTGGCGCTGACGACCCTCGGCACATTGCGTGCAGGCGATGTGGTGAATCTCGAAACCGACCTGCTGGCAAAGTACGTGAGCGCTACGAGCCGGGGTGCCGGACTCGCGGAGATTCGCGGCGCGTGGAATTTCGAATCCTGAACCCGGCGCCGCGCTTAGCCATGTCGAACCAAACGCAGAATTTTCTCATCCGGCGATTTGCCGAGGTCGGCATCCATCCCAAGACGCGGCATGGGCAGAATTTTCTCATCGACCTGAACCTGCTGCGCCTGCTGGCCGATTCGGCGCAGCTCACTGCCGACGACGTCGTGCTCGAGGTCGGCACCGGCACCGGGTCGCTCACCGGGCTGATGGCGCCGAGCGTGGCCGCGGTCGTCACCGTCGAAGTCGATCCGCGCATGCACACGCTGGCCAGCGAAGAGTTGATCGACCACGAGAACGTCACGCTGTTGCAGTGCGACGCGCTGTACAACAAGAACCGCCTCAACGACGCCGTGCTCGACACGGTGCGCGCCAAGCTTGCCGAAGACTCCCGGCGACAGTTCAAGCTGGTGGCCAACTTGCCGTACAACATTGCCACGCCGTTGATCTCGAATCTGCTGGCGGGCGCGCCGATCCCGGCGAGCATGACCATCACGATTCAAAAGGAGCTGGCCGATCGCATCGTCGCGGCGCCGCGCACCAAGGACTACGGCGCGCTCAGCGTGTGGGTGCAGTGCCAGTGCGAGGTCGAGCTGGTGCGGATCATGCCGCCGACCGTGTTTTGGCCGCGGCCTAAAGTGCACTCGGCGATCGTGCACATCAGGTTTCGGCCCGAGTGGCGGGCGCGGATTGCCGACCCGTCGTTCCTGCACGCCTGTGTGCGGGCGCTGTTCTTCCATCGCCGCAAATACCTGCGCAGCGTGGTGCTCAGCGCGTTCAAAGATCGACTGTCGAAGCCCGAGGTCGATGAACTGCTGGCCGCGTTGCAGTTGCCCGAGGCGGTGCGTGCCGAGGAGCTCGACGTGGCGACGATCGTCGCGCTGTGCGAAGCGCTGCGCGAGCGGACCGGCGGTCAGATTGCCCGTTAGCGCTCGGCGAGTCGCCGGGGGCTAACGTTGCGGTTGGTACCCGTGATCGATCCACCCAAACAACCGCGCGCGCCCCGCGGCATCGAGCGGCGAGGCGTACTCGCTGATCTCGAACATCTCGCACAGCTCGATCGCCATGCCGCGCTCGGTGCCATACGCCGCGACCAATTCGTTCCGGTAACGGTCGGCCCGCGGGCGAATGTCGGCCGTTACCCAGTCGCGCAGCCAGGCGCGTCGCGCGGCCGGCTCACGGGGCATCGTCTCGAGCGTGCCGCGGTTGAACGGCAGCCATTCGAAGACTTGCGACTCGTGGCAGGCGAGCATGTCGATGACTCGCTCGATTTCGCTCGAGATGTCGAGCAGCACGTCGCCGCGCAGCGGATTGGGGCGCGTGAATCGATCGGGCAGGAATGCAACCACCGGGTCGCGTTTCAAAATCGGCACGTCGGCGACGACGGTCGGCACCGTGACGAGATACGACGCGTCCTGCACCGCTTGCCCCACCGCGCGATGGTCGGGATGGTAATCGTTCGTGCGGTGCGTGAGCAGCAGGTCGGGCTTGAAGGTGCGGATCTCGCGGATGATTTGCCACCGCAGATCGAGCGTGGGCAACAGCCGAGCATCGGGGTGCTCCCACACCGCGCTGGTCGCGCCGATCGTCGCGGCGCTGGCGGCCGCCTCGACCCGCCGTCGCGATGCCAGCACCGCCCCCGAAAGCTCATGGTGCCCCGCGTCGCCGCAGGTCACCGAGACCATCTTCACCACATGCCCCGCACGGGCGTAGATTGATGCCACCCCCCCGGCGGTGAACTCGGCATCGTCGGGGTGGGCCCCCAGGATCAGCAGCCTTAATGCAGTCATCGCGCGTCGTTGGCCTCATTACCGAATCGCAAACTTACGGCGGACGGAGGGACGGCTTTCGCGTATCACCACTTGCGTCGCGTCGGTGTTCTAAGCATAAGTCGTGCAACTTACCAGTGTTGCACAACGATTGTAAGGAATCTGATACGGACGCCCGCGCCGGGCAACGCGACGCCCCAGCCGGTGCCGATTGCACTCAATGGCGCGCGGCCGAAGCGTGCCGGAACCGCGAAGATGCAGCCTTCGGCGAACCACGAAGAAGTTTGAAACTCAATTGTTCAACTGTTAAGCTGACCCGATTAGTTGGACTGCGAAGACTTGTACGGTTGCGGCGGCGGATGCTCCGAAAAGCGTCGGCCTCGAACGCGACGAGGGTCAGCGAGCTGGTCGGCGACCGTCGGGGATTCGATAACCAAGCGGAGCGGTGAGACCGTGCAGTACGACCAATTCCCTGGGTCTGGGTTCGGACCGAGCAATCTTGTCGACCTGGTGCGTCACCGGGCGTCGGCGACCGGTTCGGACGTGTGCTTTCGTTTCCTGGTCGATGGCGAGAACGAGGAAGAGTCGCTGACCTTCCGCGAGCTCGATCGCCGCGCTCGGCAGGTGGCCAGTTGGCTGCAATCGTACAAGCTGGGCGGCGAGCGTGCGCTGTTGTTGTACCCGGCCGGGCTCGACTTCATCTGCGCGTTCTTCGGCTGCTTGTATGCCGGCGTGGTGGCGGTGCCCGCGTATCCGCCGCGCATGAATCGCAAGATGGATCGCATCGACACGATCGCCACCGATGCCGAAGCAGCCGTGGCACTTACGACCCAGGCGGTGCTCGATCGGGTGCAGCCGTTGCTGGAACTGACCCCCGACCTGAAGAAGGTCCGCTGGCTGGCGACCGACCAGGTGCCCGAGAAGATCGAAGACAACTGGTCGAACCCCGGCATCACCGGCGACACGCTGGCCTTCTTGCAATACACCTCGGGTTCCACCGGCACGCCCAAGGGGGTGATGCTCAACCACACGAACCTGGTCTCGAACTGTGCGCTGATCTCGCACGCCTTCGAGCTCACGCGCTCGGGCATGGGCGTGTTCTGGCTGCCCAGCTATCACGACATGGGCCTGGTCGGCGGCATCTTGCAGCCGCTGTACATGGGCCGGCCCAACATCATCATGTCGCCGATGGCGTTCTTGCAGCGGCCGTTCCGCTGGCTGAACGCCATCTCGCGCTACCGTGCCACGTGTAGCGGCGGGCCGAACTTCGCTTACGACCTGTGCGTCCGCAAGATCACTCCCGAGCAGCGGTCGAAGCTCGACCTGAGCACGTGGACCGTGGCGTTCAACGGCGCCGAGCCGGTGCGGGCCGAAACGCTCGACCGCTTTGCCGAGATGTTCGAGTCGTGCGGCTTCCGCCGCGATGCGTTCTACCCCTGCTACGGTCTGGCCGAGGCGACGCTGCTGGTCTCCGGTGGTCTGAAGTCCGAGCCAGCCGTCGTGCGCTCGTACGATGCCAAGGCGCTCGAGAACGGCGAGGTCGTGAGCCTCACGCAGTCGGAACCAGGCGCACGCCGCCTGGTGGGCGCCGGTCAGCGGTTGCCCAACGAACAAATCGCGATCGTCAATCCCGAAACGCGCACGCTGTGTCCGCCGAACGAGGTGGGCGAGATTTGGGTCAAAGGCCCCACCGTGGCCCAAGGCTACTGGCGTCGCCGCGACGAAACCGACTACAGCTTCCAAGCGCGCCTGGCCGACACCGGCGACGGTCCGTATCTGCGCACCGGCGACCTCGGTTTCTTTCAGGACAGCGAGTTGTTCATCGCCGGCCGCCTGAAAGACCTGATCATCATCCGCGGGTTGAACCATTACCCGCACGACATCGAGCTGACGGTCGAAAAATGCCATCCGGCAATTCGTCCCAGCTCCGCCGCGGCATTTGCGATCGACGAGGGGGACGAATCGCGGCTGGTGCTGGTCTGCGAGCTGGAACGCACCGCGCGTGAAGAGGTCGATGCCGTACTCGCCGCCATCCTGCGCGATGTTTCGCGCGAGCACGAGCTGCAAGTCT
>DASZPI010000633.1:0-7977 GCA_035550355.1 Pirellulales bacterium | reverse complement strand
GACGCGCTGGTGAAGTAAAGGTCGGTGCCACCAGCAGGGCCACCAAGCGCCAAACCCCGAAACAACTCGTAGCCGCCGGTCGTGACGCGGGACAACCCTGCGAACGTCAGCGTGCCAGGCGAGGTAAAGGTGATGAAATTGTTGATTGCCCCCTGCGCGCCGGCCGAAAGCGTCAGATTGCCTAGGCTGTTGGCACCGGTGGCTCCGGCGAGTGCCGTGAAGGACAGGTTGGTGCCCGCCCCCAGGCTGAGCCCACCGGTGAACAACTGGCTTGCCGTCGAACCGATGATCATCGTGCCGGCCGATAGGCTCACGCCACCGGTGATTCCCGAGAGGTCGGCATTCAGCGTGGCACTGCCGGTGCCGATCTTCACTAAGGTGGTCGTCGCGCCGCCCGTGGCGAAGCTGCCCGTGAAGTTGGGTGCGGCATTGCCCGAACCGATCGTCAGCGTCGGCGTGCCGCTGACACCAAGTTGCACGGTGCCAGCGCCAGTCAGCGCTCCCAGTGTGGTGTTGTAGCCATTGAGGTTGACGGTCGCGGCACTTTGAACTGCCATATTCGGAGTGCCGGTCAATGGATTCGTCGTGCCGCCGAGGTTTACAACGCCGGCATCGACAAACAACGTGGCACTAGCCCCGATCCCAAGAATGCCATTGATCGTCAAGCTACCGAGCCCATCCTTGACGAAGTTCGCACCGGATCCTACGGGCAAAACATTTCCATTAACAACCAGATTCGTGCTCGCCAAGTCGGTGCGAATGACCAAGTCAGACGTATTGGTCCAACTCAACGCCGAATTGATCGTGCTTGTGCCACTTCCGTACGCCAGAATCGCGCCCATGTTGCTGTTGAACGCAACGCCACCAACGGCTGAGAAGCTCAGCGCTTGACCGACCGCGTTTGCATTCACCGTGGTGCCCGGGCCTAAGCGCAGGCCGGTCAAACTAATCGCCGCATTGCTCGTCGATGTACCCACCGTGGCAGACGTGCCGGTGAGGTTGTATAGCGAGCCGTTGCTGCCGGTGATTGTGGCGCCGGTTGCGAGCGACGTGTACAGTCCCGTAGCTGCGGTCAGCCCGGTCGAGAGACCGTTGACCGCGAAATCGCTGCCATTGATGAACACAAACGGCAGAACCTGCCCAGCCGTCAATCCACTGATCGTCACCCCCTGGCTGCCGCCAGAACCGATCGTTGCCGAACTGGTAATGTCGAGCACGCCGCCAGCCGCACGAGTCAACGTGTTGCCGGCGATGGTCGCGGCCTGGCCGGTTGCGCCGAAATCGATCGTGCTGCTGCCAGCGTTCAATGTTACGCCATTGAATGAAAGGGTTGAGTTCACCCCGGCATTGGGCGTGAGAAACTGCAGCGTGCCGCCAGCCATGGTAAGCGCCGTCGTCCCGGTGCCAACTAATCGTGCAACATCGCTGGACGTGTTATCGAACGCTACGGTGCCGCCGGTGTTGAGCGTAAAGGATGTCGTTGCTCCGGTTGTGAGTTGCGCTGCCGCAGCCGACAAGCTTAAGGTCGCGCCATTGCCGATGACAAAGCTCACGCTTGCCATTGCTCCGTTGTCAACAAACGTCGCCGGACCGTTGAGTGTCAGCGCGGGCAGCTTGGTTGAGCTGCCAATATTCGCAAACGTCATGTTTCCCGACGAACTGATCGTCGACGGACCGCTGAGGGTTAACGTACCGAACGTTTGCGCGGACGTACTCTGGTTGATCAAAGTAGTGTTTGTGCCGGTGAACAAATTCGTTGCGCCGCCTTGAGTGAGCGACTGCTGCGCGATCAATGTGCCGGCCGTCAACGTGATCGTGCCCGAACCGTTGTAACCTTGCACCAGGTTTGTTGTGCCATTGACGTTATTGAGACCGGTAACACCGGTGACCGCCCCGGAGACGGTTGTGTAACCGGTACCATTGAAGGAAATGGCGCCTGTGGCTGAGCCACCGATGTTGCCCCCGATTGTGACGTAGCTGCCGCCGTTGTTGTCGATCGTGCCTGCGGTGCCCAAGACAAGCACCGAACGCCCAGCATCTAGTGTTGTGAGGGGCGCAATAAATCGGAGCCCGCCAGCGGCGCCGACAAAGCTCACGTCGCCTGCGGCACCCAGCGACGCATTGCTATTAATAGCTAGCGTGCCGCTATTGATCTGTGTACCGCCGGTGTACAGGTTCGCGCCCGATAGCGTTACGGTTCCCGTACCTCCCATCGCCAGGATGCCGCCGAGCCCGCCGTCGCGGATTGTTCCGCTGATCGTGCCCGACTGCGTACCAGAGAGCGTCAAGGTTTGGCCCGGGCTTAAGTCGGCGATATACAAATTCCCTGACAGCGTTACGCCCGCGGTATCGGCAAATGCAAGGGTGTTGTTGAAGCCGCCGGAGTTCGTCACGTTGCCAGTGACAAAAATTGGTTGCGTGCCGCCCAGCGTTAGCGTCCGCGCGCTCAAGCCGTCGGAAAGAGCGAGCCCCCCGGAGATTGTGAGCCCCTGTGGGTTGCTGTTCGTGATGGCGGCCGCCGCGACGCCGACCGCCAGGTTGCCCGAAAGCGTCAGCGCTTGCGAGCCGGTAACCGTGACATTGCCGACGATCGTTGCCGAGTTGTTCACGTTCAGCCCTGAGACCTGTGACGATAAGGTACCAGCGCCGAGAAACAGACTTGCGCTCCCAAAGGGGGTCGAATTCGTGGCGACTGCGAGTGTACCGCTGCTCAGGGTGATGAAGTTCGACGCCGTGAAGGTGCTCAAGCTCGTCGCCAGGGTCGTCGTCGATGCAGCGTTGCCACTGAACGTAAGCAACGGAACGCCTGCGCCGGCGATCGTCAAACCTGTGATGGTCGCGGTGCCGCCAGCGCTGGGAGCTAACACGAGGCCGCCGGTGGCCGCGCCACCCGTATTTACCGTGGTGTTGATGAACGTCGATCCCGTGCCGTTGACCGTCAGCATTCGCCCGGCCGCCGCTGTTTCGGAGAGCGCGAGCGTGCCGCCGATCGTTAATGACGTAGCATTGCTAATCGTGCGATTGCCACCGCTTTGCGTGATAAGGCCCGACAGCGTCAGCGGCTGGGCGCCGGCCGTGGCGAGGGTCGCGCTCAGCGCGACGTTGTTGCTAATATTCAGGTTGGCAACCGCCGAACTCAAGGTCGAGTTGCCCGTGATGGAAATCTGACCTTGGCCGAGCGCGCCGCTGGTGGTGCCGATGGCAACCGTGCCAGCCGAAATCGTGATATTTCCCAAGAACGCGCTACTGTTGCCTAACAACGTCGTCGTGCCGGTACTGTTGAATGCGACGGCCGCGCCGGCCGACCCATTATCGATGAACGACCCTGTAAAGATTTGCCGACCGTTGCCCGAGACGCTAAGCGTGCGGTTCGTGCCATTGTCGTTCAGCGAAATGTTGTTGTAGCTCGAAGCGGTGATCGTGTTGTTGCTGCCGATTTGGCGATTGCCGCCAGTGACAAACACCGTCCCCAGTACGTTGGCCGAAAGATTCGCGCTTACGCTCAGATTTCCTCCGAGTGTGACGTTGCTGAAATCGACGATACTTCCGGCAGCGGTCGTAGTTGCCCCCAAATTTGTCAACGCGCCGGTAAAGGCCACTGGGGCAGTAAACGTCTCCGTTACTGCTTGTGTGGTACTGATCGTGACGTTGCTGACTGCCGCGTTGAACGTGAACGCATTGCCCGTCAATGTGATCGATTGGTTTCCGGTGAACTGAATCGTTGTCAACGACGTGAATCCGCTCGTGCCGTTGATGTCGTTGTTGAGCGTGATCGCACCGATCGTGTCATTGAACGTGAGTGTTGTTGTTGTCCCGGTCGGAACGGTATTCCACTCGCTGCCGGAGTTGTCGCTCAAGTTCTTCGGCCCTGGAGGATCGCCCGGCTGAACCGTGTACGTCGACTGCGCGAGCGCGCTGCCGAGGAACACGCACTGAATGAACACGGCGATCAGCGCAGCTACGATAGCGCGCACGAGGACGGCGCACGGCCGTGCCTGGGATGGCAAAAGCATTGCTGCTAGTTCCCTACTTAAGTCCTGCTGTGCTTGTCGTGGGCCCCGACAAACAGTCCGAACACGACCTGGATTACAGGCGACAAAACGTCACGTCTGAAGAGTTTCAGAAATGGCTAGAAAAAGCCTGGACTTCCCCCTCGGAAGTACGCCTTACGCCAGCTCTAACGGTTCTAACCGCATGTGGTTGCGACAGCGAGTAAAAATTTTACTTTTCGGCAAGATTTTATTCGGGTTCCATGCGACAACAGCCACCTGAACGATGGCTGTTCGGGCGCGTTGGCTCGTGCGCGTCAGATTGTCACGATCGGCGGCGGCGCCGACGCGTCGCAGGGAGTGCGGCTGGGCGCAACTCCGGCGTGAAGCCTGCCTTGCCGGCAATCGTCCAGCGAGACCCCTGCAATAACGTGCCGACGACGGCCACCAACCAAGCGGCACACATGAGCACCAACAGCGGTTCCAGCACCGCACCGGCGTTCGGCAGGCGATCTCCCAAAAACCGATACCGCAGCTGTTCTTTCACGATCCAATTCATGACGGATCGCGCGCTTAGCCCCGGGGCGTTGTTGACGACAAGCTGGTTGTTTTGAACTCCGACTTCGAACACGTAATGATCCATGTGCAGATGCAGCCAGACGCCCACCGCAAAGTCGATCGCCACGCCGACCAGCAAGGCCGCCGCGAGGAATCGAGGGATCGAGTAAAAGCGGCTGGCTACCAGCGTTAGTCCAAGCAGGTTCAAAGGCTGTAAGGCGTTGTGCGCCAGCCCGAAATAGCTGAGCGAAAAAACCACCCCAACGCCCAACAGCGGCACGATCCCGCCAAACGCGATCCAGAATGCCGTTTCGGCCCGCCCGTGAATCCGCCGACGATTCCACGGCTCGGCCAACAGCAAAGCCACGGCCAGCACCCCTCCAAACGAACCCATCATGGGCAACAAATTGACCTGGTAGATCATGAACGCCTGATCGCGTAGCTTGCCCCACCAGTTCTGTTGGTCGAAGTACCCGGCCGGGACTCCGTCATGAAAGGGCCAGGGGACAAAGCTGTAAAGCCAGTTGAGCGCTACGACTTTGTACGACCTGCCTCCGCCGGTAGACGCTTCGAAGTCGCGCAGCACGTAGTTGCTCGAGAGCGTGTCGCGCACGCCGTACGTCCCGAACGACCAAGCGAACCAAGTAGCCAGAATCATCGTGCATATCGTGGCGACGAGGGCCAATTCCAGCCACCGCCGCTCGCGGCGCCAGATGAGATAAGCGAGATAATGCACCACCAGAAAAAGGATGTAGACGCCCGTCGAGTGATGGACCAGCAGGCCGACTGCGAGCGTTGCAAACCCGGCGACCATGCGCGACAGGTCTTTTCCGCGCCACGCCTGTACATAGAAATACAAGCCTAGAACGACGTAAAAAGCGGCAAACAGCTTGGTCCAGACAAAAACCAGATTTTGGATGAAACTTGGATTGAGCGCGAGCAAACCGGTCAGCACCAGACAAATCGCGCCGTAGCGAGGCGTTCTCGATCTTGAAACAGCCTCCGGCGGCGCGATCGCTTCGGCAATCGACTCGCTTGTCCGCTCGGCAGGCGTCAGTCGATCGGCCAACACCCAGCAGAGACAGGGCAGAACGGACAGCGTACCTAACAAGATGCAGGAGGTCTGGTAAATCGCGAAATCGGTGCCGACTTGCGCCATGAAAAAAGAGCAAAGCACGTTTTGCAGCGGCAACCGCGCGGGCAGCAGGTACAGGCCGATGAACTTGTAGTCGATCGGCCGGTGGCCTAAGAAGAATTCGGCGCGTTCGTAGTGCTCGACCCAGTCGCCGGCCCAATCGCCGCCGCCGACCGTGCGTACCAGGCAAATGGCTAAGAAGCACCAAGCCGCCAGCCCGCACCAGGCAAGCGTAGCCAGCCTGCATTTACGATCACACGCCAGGAACCAGAAGGCGCGCCAATTGGCGATCGTTGCGATCCACGCCAGCCCGGTGATCGCGTAGTTCCAAGCCGGATTCGCTCCGGTTGCGAACAGCGCAAACGACGCCGCATAGATCAGGAACCAGCTAAACCCGACCGCGGCGCAAAGCTTTTCGATCGGCTGCCACGCTGTGCGCCGCACGATCCACAACCCGGGGCCAACCGTACCGCCGACGAAAATGAGCACCAGCGATACGAGATGAGCCAACAGCGTCATTGTTCGCTCGTCCCGATCAAGCGTAGCGGCGTTCGAGCTTGTGGCTGGTCATCCCCTCGATGTGCTCGCGAGTGGCGGCGCCGAAGGTCTTCTCGACCATCGCCAAGTAGCTGGGATGTGTGAAATAGGCATCGAACGCGCGATCGCGGAAGCGCAAGACCTCAGACGCCGTCAGATACTTTGTTCGCAGCGGAAGCGTATCGACCGCATGCTGTGAGTAGCCACCCCATGTTTCGGGCAGCGCCCAGCCCTCGGCAATCGCGCGCTGGTAGAGGGGCGAACCTGGATAGGCCATTGCGCAATAGAAGTTGGCAAACTCGCAGTTCTGCTCGATGGCCATCTCGAGCGTTTCCTGCATCGTCTGCAGGTCATCCTCGGGCAGACCGAAGATATAGTTGCCGATAATGTAGATGCCTTCGGCGCGCACCTTGTCGAGCGTGCGTGAAATGTCGTCCTGGTCGAAGCCTTTTTGCACGTCGCCGCGGACGCGCTCATTGGCTGCCTCGATACCGAACGCCAGCCAGTTGAACCCAGCCGCCTTGAGCTTCGGCAACATTCCATCCTTCACGGTGTCGACGCGGGCATAGGCCCAGATATTCAGGTCGAGTTTTCGCCGGATGATCTCGTCGCATATGCCTTCGACGTGGGGACGATTGAGCACGAACATCTCGTCGGCAAACTTGACGTTGCGCACCCCATAAGTGCGCTGCAAATGCTCAAGGTCGTCAACCACCCGCTGCGGGCTCCAGTACCGGTACGTGTTTGTGGTCGGCTTGATGCCCAGTGCCGCCTCGCCGCTTTTGAACGGCGCCTGGATGCAGCAGAACGAACACTTAAACGGACAGCCCAAGGTGGTGTACACCGCCACATAAGGCTGCCGCTGCAAGTGCCCTAGGGCATGCCAATTGTGCGAGCGGTATCGTTCCATCGGAAGCAGGTCCCACGCCACGCCCGGCATCTCTTGATCAACATTTTGCACCAGCGGGGCGGGGGTGCCGACGAGAACTTCCTTCCCGTCGCGCCGCCACAGGTCGCGCACCTTCGTTAAATCGGGGGCGGCGGTGCTCAGCGCTTCGATCAAGTCGATCAGGCAATACAGCCCCTCGCCGCCGGCGACAAAGTCGCATACCTCTTCGTCCAACGTCCGCTGGGGCAGGGCGGCAACGTGGCCACCGAGCAACAGCACTTTTTGCTGCGGCGATAGGGCCTTGATCGCTGCGCTCACCGCTCCAACGGCAGGCATGACTTGCGTGCTGGCCGATGGTTGGTGGCCGTAGGCTACGACCGCCGCGAGCCGCGGCCGCATGTCGGCCACACGCTGCGCGGTTTCTGCGGGCGAAAGCTCTTCAGCTTCGGCATCGATGATTGCGACGCGATAACCCTTCCCGCGCACAAAACTGGCCATCAGCCCACACCATACCGGCGGCTCGATGGCAGCTAGTTCGCTGCCTAGCGATTGATAAACTCGCTTGCGACTGGCAGGGTTAATCAGAACGAGATCGTAGTCGTACATACGGGTTAGCTGTTAGCGGCGACGGCCGAATCGCAGGAGACATGATTGAGCAGATCGCAAAGCCATTCGATCCGCTCCGGCTCGAGCGAGGGATAGTTGCCTAGGTAGAAGCCGTAAAAGTGTACATGGTCGACGTTAGGGAAGTCGGCCGGAGTGATTCCCGCAAGCCGCTCGCGCAGATAGGGCTGTCGCAGTTGGTTGCCGCCTCCGGACAACCCCCGTCGAAATTCGATGCGGTGTCGTCGCAGTTCAGCCATCACGTT
>DASZPI010000632.1:0-3813 GCA_035550355.1 Pirellulales bacterium | reverse complement strand
TCTTTCGAGTACACCGTATTGAACGGCAGTTCCATCTGGTAGATCGTCACGCTGTTCGGCGAGAACTGAATGGTCTTGGCGATCGTGTCGCGCCAGTTCTCCCAGGTTTCGCCGACCATGCCGCTGATCAGGTCGACGTTGACGTTCGCGAAGCCAACGTCCTTGATCCAATCCCAAGCCTTGAAAATCTCGGCGGAGTGATGCGCGCGACCATTCTCTTCGAGGATCGCGTCGCCGAAGTTCTCGACGCCCAGGCTAAGCCGCGTGACGCCGAGCTCCTTGAGCGTATGCAGCTTCGCATGCGACAGCGTGCCCGGCTCGCATTCGAAGGTTACTTCCTCAGCCTGATTCCAGTTGATGTTCGCGCGCAGTCGGTCGACCAGCGACGTGAGCTGCTTGGCGCTTAAAAACGATGGTGTGCCGCCGCCGAAGTACACGAACCGGAACGGGCGCCCGCCCATCACGGGCAACCTGCTCACCAACTCGATCTCGCGGCTCAACGCCGCGACGTACCGCTCGACATCGTGCGAGTTCTTGTCGGTGTACACGCGGAAGTAACAGAACTTGCAGCGCTTGCGGCAGAACGGAATGTGCAGGTACAAACCCAGCGGCGTATCGGGGCGCGGAGGCGAATCGATTGCCGCGCGCACGTCGGCGAGCCCCTCGACCGTCCACTGCGAAAAGGGCGGATAGTTCGAGATGAAGTAACTGCCGACTTCAGTCTTTGTTGCTTCGGTAGTCATTGCAATGGCCGCTGTTTAGCCGGCGAGCTCGCTCGCCGCGCTGGAACGCGCCGGACAAGTCCGGCGGCTAAACCATCAGGGCTTACCTCCAAAACAGTACAGCGTTCCGTCGTCGTTGCCGATCACCAGGCACCCCTGGGCGACGGCCGGCGACGCGGTAAATCCGCCGCCTGCTTCATAATCCCACAATTGTTCGCCCGTGGCCACCGCCAAGGCAACCAGCCGGCCATCGCCGGTGCCTACATACACGCGATCCCCCACAACGACCGGCGAGCTATCGACGTTTTGTTTGGTGGCGAAGTCCCACGACTCATTGCCATTGGCGGCATCGAGCGCGTGGACCCGCCGATCGCGTCCGCCAAAAATGATGCGACAGTCCTTCGCACCAAGCCGGGCGATTGCCGCCGACGATTGAATGGGACTCTTGCGCCGCGGTTCGTAGGACCACAGTTCTTTCGCCGCCTGCCAGTCGATGCACAAGAACTTGCCACCTTGCGTGCCGAAGAACACGCGGCTGTCCAAGGCCGCGGCCGTCGAGCCGGTCGGATCGCCGATCTCGACCGTCGCGGCGGCCATTCCCGTATCGCAATCGATAACGTGCAGCTTGCCGTCGCAGCCGGCCAGAAACACGCGGTTTTCGATGACCGTCGGCGAGCACTGGATCATGTTCTCGATCGTGTACTTCCAGTGCAACTTGCCGCTGTCCGCGTTGAGCGCGTACAGCGTGCCGTCTTGCGAGCCGAGGAGCACGTCGGCCTTGTAGAAATTCGCCCCAGCGTTGATCTCGCCCTCGGTCTCGAAGTTCCACAACCGCTTGCCGGTCGAAGCATCGAGGCATTCAACCAGCCCATCGGCATCGCCGACGTACACTCGGCCATCGCGAACTGCGGCGGGCCCCTCGAACCCCAGCTCACTGTGGAACTGCCAACGATCGCTGCCGTCGGCCAGGTTCAGTGCCCGGAAGTAACCATCGAGCCCGCCGACATACACAACTCCGTCCACAATCGCTGCCGTGCCGGTAAACGCCGCGTTCTTGAACATGCGCTTCCACAGCACGTCGAGCTTCGCAGCGAGCGGTCCCGCCGCGACCCCGTCGCCTTGCGCATTGCCGCGGAACACCGGCCAGGTGTCGGCGTGAAGCGTTGCGGGAAAGGAAGCCACAAAGGCCGACAGAATGACGAATGACCAAGCTCGAAGGACCAAAGAATGACGAAGCACGAACGACGAACGAATCATCCATTCGTCATTCGTCATTCGGGTTTGATTGGTCATTGGGATTTCGTCGTTCGTCATTTTCATTCCACTACCATGCCGCTTCGTACAGCGCCAGCAAGTCGCGTTCGTTTACCTTGCGTGGGTTGAAGCCCGCGGTCCACTGTTTGGCGGCGTCGGCGGCGAGCTGCGGCAGCCGACTGCGCTCGACGTCGAATTCGCTCAGGCGCGTGGGCAACCCCGCGCGCATCGCCAGTTCGGCCACGAGCCCCGCCAGGCCGTTGGGACCGGTGCTCGGCGGCGGCGCGCCGTTGGAACCGGCAACCGCTTCGAGCAATTCGTGATACCAACCGGGATGATCGGCGCCGTTGAAGCGGATCACGTGCGGCAACATCAGGCCGATGGCCTGGCCATGGACGATGCCGTACTCGGCCGTAAGCGGGTTGGCCAGCGCGTGCGTCGCCCCGAGCATCGAGTTTTCGATCGCCAGGCCGGCGAAGCAGGCGCCCAACTGCATGCCCGAGCGTGCATCAAGGTTGCTCGGCTCGTCCAGCACACGCGAGAAGTTCTCTTTAAGTAGCCGCCAGGCCTCGCGGCTGAACAGCAGCGACACCGCATTGCGGCGCGTGGTGACGTAGGTCTCGATGGCGTGGGCGATGGCGTCGATCCCCGTGAGCGCCGTCACCGTGCGCGGCTGCGTGACGGTAAGCGTGGGATCGAGCACGGCAATCCGGCAGGCTGCCTTCGGGTCGCCACAGGCCATCTTCACGTGGGTTTCGGCATCGGAGATGAGCGCAAACGATTGTCCTTCGCTGCCGGTGCCGGCCGTCGTGGGCACGGCGATCATCGGCAGCATCGCGCCCTTGGCCTTGCCTACGCCCCAGTAGTCCTGCATCCGTCCGCCGCACGAGTAGACGAAGTTGATCCCCTTGGCGCAGTCCATGCTGCTGCCGCCGCCCAAGCCGACGAACAGATCGGGATAAAAGTCCTTTGCCACCGCGACGCCGGCGTCCACGTTGTCGGTCGTGGGGTTTTCGGTCACGCCGTCGAACAGTCGCGTTTCCAATCCAACGCGTTCGAGTGCCGCGATGCCGCGCGGCGTGTGTCCAGCGGCAACAATGCCCGGATCGCTGACGATCATGACACGCCGCGCGCCCAACTCGCGCGCCAGCTCGCCCAGTGCGTCGACCTTATGCGGTCCGCAGACAATACGCGTGCGCGGTTGATGGTCGAAGGAAAACATGGGCTAAAGCGGAAAGCGGAAAACGGAAAGCCGACCGACGAAAGCTTTCCTCCGCTTTCGGCTTTCCGCTTTCGGCTTTTGATCGTAATTCGTCATATTCTGCTAAGCCGGTTCCAGCCCCGTCATCGTGCCGGCGCCCGAGGCGAACCGGTCGGTCTCGATCCCCAATCGCTGGAGCATCGATACATACAAATTCGGGAGTGGGTAATTGGTTTCGCGGTCGAACGCCAGATGCTGGCCATGCTTGAACCCGCCGCCGGCCAGGAACATCGGCATGTTACGCGTGTCATGGCTGCTGGCGTTGCCCAGGTTGCTGCCGAACAGCACCATCGTGCGATCCAGCAGCGTGCCGCCTTGCTCAGCAGTGGATCGCAGCTTGCCGAGCAGGTACGCGAAGCTGCGCATCTGTTCCAGTTCGACGATCCGCAATTGGTTCAGTTTCTCGGGATCCATGCCGTGGTGCGACAGGTTGTGGTGTCCCATCGTCACGCCGTCGAGCGGAATACGGCCCGGCGCGAGCGCGTCCATGCACAGCGTGATCACGCGCGTCGAATCGGTCTGGATCGCCAGGTGCATCAGATCGATCATCAGCCGCGTGCGCCCAGCCAGGTCGGC
>DASZPI010000631.1:0-10356 GCA_035550355.1 Pirellulales bacterium | reverse complement strand
TCGCTCGGACGATCAGTTTGAAGTTGCGTTTCCAACGCTCGGCACCATCCTGGCAATGTCAGTGAATTCGTGCGCTAGCGCATCGCGCCAATCGGGCGCAACCAGATTGTAACACTCGGCCAAGCGACTCATATCGAGCCGCGAGTTCAACGGTCGCGCGGCCGGCGCACCATAGTCGGCCGTGCTGATCGGCTCGAGCATTTCGATTTTGGTCGGGTAGTCGATCGCGCGGGCCAGGGCGAAGATCTCGCGGGCAAACTCCAGCCAGCTCGTCGATCCACCGCAGGCCATGTGCACCAAGCCGCGAGCCGCTGCCAGGCGGCTCGGCCAATCCGTCGCCGAGGCGCCGAGTATTTGCGACGTGACCTCGGCAATCTGGCGTGCGGACGTCGGAGCGCCAGTCTGGTCGTCGACGATCCGCAGCCGATCGCGAGTCTGGCCGAGCTTGAGCATCGTCTTCACGAAATTGTTGCCGTGGATGCCATAGACCCAGGAAGTGCGAATGATCAGGTGCGCGCAATCCGCGGCGCGAATGGCCTGCTCGCCAGCCAGCTTCGTGCGGCCGTACACGCACAATGGGCCGGTCGGGTCGTCTTCGCGCCATGGCGTGCTGCCGCGGCCATCGAACACGTAGTCGGTCGAGTAATGCACCAGCGCCGCATCGCCGTGCTTCGCCTCGTCGGCCAACCAACGCGGCAGCGCCTCGTTGGCCAGCGCCGCGGCCTCGGGCTCTTGCTCGGCGCGGTCGACCGCAGTATACGCGGCGGCATTGATGATTAACCGTGGCCGCAGGTCGCGCACCAGGGCGCGTACGGCATGCTCATGCGAAAGGTCGAGCGACCGTGCCGCGCGATAGGCTGGATCGCGCGACGCCTGCCGGACGATCGGCGTCACGTCACCTAGCGGCGCGAGACTGCGCAGCAACTCGCGCCCAACCTGGCCCGACGCGCCGAACAGCAAAATGCGTGGTCGTGTCGTCATGCGCCGTCACCAAACACAGCGCTAATGTGGCCTGCAACGTTGCTGGATGGATCAATCATGGTCGACTACACTCTACTCCGAACCGCGTGCCGATAGCATCCTATGGAACGATGGGCCAACGTGTCATGACCAATCCCGCCGGCTACTTCAAAAAAGGGATCATTCTGGCCGGCGGCTCGGGCACGCGCTTGCATCCGGTCACGCGTGCCGTGAGCAAGCAACTGTTGCCGATCTACGACAAGCCGATGATTTATTATCCGCTGTCGGTGCTGATGCTTGCCGGCATTCGCGAAGTGCTGGTGATCACCACCCCCGAGGATCGGCCGAGCTTTGAGCGCCTGCTGGGCGACGGCGGCCAATTCGGGGTCAAGTTGCAATACGTGGTCCAACCGAGGCCCGAAGGATTGGCGCAGGCCTTTATCCTCGGGCGCGAATTTGTCGGCCGCGATCATGTGGCACTGATTCTGGGCGACAACATTTTCTACGGCCACGGTCTGCAAGGCATGCTGATCGACGCCGGGCAGCAAGCGGTGGGTGGAACCGTATTCGCCTACATGGTCAAAGATCCGGAACGTTACGGCGTGGTCGAAATGGATGCCCAGGGCCAAGCCATTTCGCTGGAAGAAAAGCCTGCCAAGCCGAAGTCGCAGTTCGCCGTGACGGGCTTGTATTTTTACGACAACCAGGTAATTGAAATCGCTGCGAACCTAAAGCCCTCGCAGCGCGGCGAATTGGAAATCACCGACGTCAATCGCGAGTATCTGCGTCGCGGGCAATTGCGTGTGCAAAACTTCGGTCGAGGTTTCGCCTGGCTCGACACCGGCACCCACGAGTCGCTGCTGCAGGCGTCGTCATTCATCGAGACGATCGAAGCACGCCAGGGCCTTAAGGTCGCGTGTCTCGAAGAGATCGCGTATCGCAAAGGATGGATCACCGCCGACGCCTTGGCAGGGCTGGCCGAGCGCATGAAGAACGGCTACGGCGATTACCTGCGCGCGATTCTCAAGGATGGCTGACAATTAGCCCCCGGCGAGTCGCCGGGGGCTAAAGGCCGCGCTCGGCGCCAACGCTCACAAGCATGCAACGCCCGACCGATGCCGTGGATTAAACAAACGCCTCGCGCAGCTTGTCGATCCATTTGGGGCATTCCTGGCGCGGGTCGCCCGCCTCTTCGTACTCGAGCACGATGTAGCCACGGTAGCCCGAGTCGGCAACGATCTTGGCCAGCCGCCGCATGTCGGCTTCGTACTTCTCGCCGCCAGTCGGCTTCATCGACAGTTTGATCTGCACGTTCACCGCGTATGGCGCAATGCGGCCGAGGTCGTCGTACGGTGTTTCGCTGTGGAAGTTGCCGGTGTCGAGGTTCACGCCGAACCACGGGCTCTGCACCGCCTCGATCAGTTTGAGCATGCCGTCGACCGTCGCGGTCAGGCCGCCGTGGTTTTCCAGTGCCAGGAACACGCCATGTTTGCCGGCATACTCGCAGCATTCTTCGAGACCTTCGACCGCGAGCTTAAAACCTTCGGCGGGGTCTTGCCCTTTCTGTGGATTGCCCGAGAAGACGCGGATCACCGGCGCGCCCATGGTCTCGGCGTAATCGACCCAGCGCTTGCAGTACGCGAGCTCCTTGTCGCGTTTCTCGCCGCGCGGCGTGCAGAAATCGTTGCGTGTCGAGGTGCCGGAAATATCCAGCCCGAGCGTAAACGTGAGATGCTTCAGGTGCCGCAGGTACTCGTCGGTGACCGGATCGGGAAAGTAATAGCTGGTCAGCTCGGTTCCCTCGAGCTGCATCTTGGCGCAATCCTTAATGAAGTCGTCGAGCGTCAATTCGGGCGTGCCCGATTTGCTCGACAGCAGGTTGCGGTAGCTGTACGCCGCGAGGCTGAACTTGAACTTGTGCTGATTATTGCGGGCGATGGATTCGATGGCCGCGGCCGAACGCGGCCGCGCGGCAGCGACGCCTGCGGCCGTGGCTGCCAGACCGGCAAACAGTTGGCGGCGGTTCAGAGCAATGGACATGATGAAGTTCTCCAGGTGAGTTCGTCAGCGTGGGGCGAGCGCCTCGTCGAGCGCATCGACCGACGCGGCGGCGGGTGGATCGATTCCCAAAATCTTCGCAAACGTGGGCGCAATCGCCGCCGGCGTGACCGAGCGCGAATACCGTCCGCCGCGGATGCCGTGTCCCCACAGCAGCAGCGGCACGTGCGAGTCGTATTCCCAGGGGCTGCCGTGCGTCGCGGGGGTCTTGCCGGTGATGTGGTACGGCGCGAGCGCATAGAGCACGTCGCCGCTGCGCAAGGCGTTGAACGTGCGCTGGAATTGCTGGGCCAAGCCTACCGTCGCCTCGCCCTGCACCAGCTCTTCGCGAGTGAAGGCCGCAACGATCAGCGGCTCTTTGAGCAACTCATCGCGCACGGCGCGAGCGGTGACGCGCCGCGACTCGTCGTCCAAATCGGCGCTCAAATAAACCTGATTCTCTTCGAGCTGCGCAATCAGCGGCTCGCCCAGCACCGTCTCGATGCGCTTTTTCAACTCTTTGAGGTTCAGCGCATCGCGCCCGGCGGGAATCTTTTTCGACTCGGCGTACTCGGGAACCGGTGCGACACCGTGGTCGGAGCTGAGCGCCATGACCCACGGAGCGCCGGCCAAGTGCTTGTCGATGAATGCCGCGAACTCGCCGAGCATCCGATCGGTGCGCCAGGTGATGTCCTGCACCTCGAGGCTGTGTGGCCCGAACATGTGTCCGACATAATCGTTGCTCGACAGGTTGACTGCGAGCACGTCGGTGCCGGCGCGGCGGCCAAGCTCTTCGGCGGCGATCAGCGCCTTGGCCGCGGCCAGCGTGTACTCGGTGCCGAACGGCGAGGTGGTCATCGCGGTCGTGTACAGCTTGTCGTCGGCCTCGGGCATGGTGTGCGGAAAGGCACGTCCCGAGCCGGGAAGCTTGCCCTCGAACTCGGCGTCGTCGGGATAGTACAGCGTGTAGCGATCCTTCGGATACAGCAGGTCCCACGTTTGCCCAGCGTAGGCGCCGATCGCGCGCGACTCGTTGAGCGAGCGCAAATACGGCGGCAAGTCGCTGCGATAATAGGTGCTCGTGACCCAGTTGCCGGCGTCGAGCCAGTAGACGCCATCGGCCGCGTGGCCGGCCATCAAGATTCCCGCGCGGTCTTTGAGCGCCACCGCGAACACTCGCGACTCGGGACGCACCAGCTTCAGCGTGTCGCCCAGCGTGGTGACAAGCAGGTTCTTCGGGCTCTTGCCAATGTCTTTGCCGGGACCGCCGACGATCTGCACGTCGGCATCGTCGACGCAGTACATGCGCCCGGGTTTGCCGCCCTTGGCCTGGGGGTCGTACCAGTCGTTCTCGATAATGCCGTTGCGCGTAGGAAACGTGCCGGTGAGAAACACGCTGTGGCCAGGACCGGTTTTGGTGAAGGCGTGGCCATGATGGCAATTCGTGAAGTTCGCCCCTTGATCGCACAGTCGCAGGAACGCGCCCTCGGGGCTGAAGCCGGGCCGCAGCCGCTCGAGGTACTCGTACGGGAACTGGTCGATGCTGATCATCACGACCAGCTTGGGCACGTCGGCCGCAGCCCAACACGGTACGAACAACAAGGCTGTCAGCAGACAAACGAAACGAAACACGGGCAGATCCTCGAGGTTCATGCGACCCGGTTGTGCAGTGGCGACGCTCGGCGACTGGCCATTATCGTCGGGCGCTGGCTCATTTCCACCCCAAGCAGCGAATTGCCGGGACCGTTTTCGGCAGGTTAGAATCGGTGGCTCGCCTCGTAAGTTGCCCGCCTTCTTCGCACTCTGTTCCAGCACTCGCGCGACCCATGATCCGATTTTGCACGCTCGTCCTGTTTGCTGTTGCGCCGATCGTCGGCGCGCCGCACATGATTTACGCCCAGCTCTCGCCCCAAGCCGAGCTGGCCGACTTGCAGGTGGCCAACGACTTCGCGATCGAAGTGTTCGCCGCGGAGCCGATGATCACCAATCCCACGGCAATCGACATCGACACGCAGGGGCGCGTGTGGGTGGCCGAGACCCAGTGGTATCGCAAGGCCGCCAAGCCTGAACCAAGCGAGTGCATTAAGGTGCTCGAAGACACCGACGGCGATGGCCGTGCCGACAAGGTCACGGTGTTTGCCGACCAGGTGAACCAGCCGATGAGCGTCTGCGTGGCGGGAGACAAAGTGTACGTGGCCACCAGCCCGGACCTGTGGGTGTACGAAGACAAGAACGGCGATCTGCGTGCCGACGGTCCTCCGCAAAAGCTGCTCACCGGCTTCGGCAAGCCGAACCACGATCACGGCGCCCACAGCCTGGTGCTGGGTCCCGATCACAAGTGGTGGATGGCCCACGGCGATACGGGCGTCGATATCACCGGCACCGATGGCTCGAAAGCCACGTTCCGCTGGGGCGCGATGCTGCGTGGCGAGCTCAACGGCAGCCAGGTCGAAACCGTGGCAACCAACTTCCGCAACCCGTACGAGATTTGCATCAGCAGCTTCGGCGAACCGTTTTGCACCGACAACGACAACGACGGCAACTTCAGCGTGCGCGTCTGCTGGATCATGGAAGGGGGCGACTACGGCTGGTTCGGCGGACCACCGGGACCACGCGGCAGCGTGCCAGCCTCGATTCCATTCAGCGAGCACTGGCACTTCCGCGGGCACATCCCGGGCTACGTGCCGGCGACCATCGTCACCGGGTTCGGCTCGCCTTGCGGCATGTGTTATTACGAAGGCGATGCGTTCGGCCCCAAGTACAAGAACGCGCCGCTGCATGCCGATGCCGGGCCGCGCGAGGTGCGCCTGTATCGCCATCACAACGCCGGCTACGGCATGCGCGGCAGCAGCGAAGTGTTCCTCACCTCGAAGGACGACAAATACTTCCGTCCCGACGATGTGTGCGTTGCGCCCGACGGCAGCCTGCTGGTAAGCGATTGGTACGACGGCGGCGTCGGCGGACACGCGTACAACAATCCCAATCAGGGGCGCATCTTTCGGCTCACGCCCAAGGGCAAAAAGCTAACGCGAATCGGCAAGCCAGGGCCGTACACCCTCGCCGCCGATGCCATCGAAGGCTTGAAGAACCCGAACCTCGCGACGCAGTTCCTGGCACGCGAGCTTCTGCTGAAAACCGATGGGGCGGAGTTGGTGGCACTGCTCGACAGCAGCGAGCCGAACGACGCGGCCCGAGCACTCTGGGTCCTCGACCGCATCGGCGGCGAGGCGCGACAACACGTGGTGAAACACCTCAAGAATCCGAAGGCTTCGCTGCGCGCCCTCGCGGTGCGCATCTTGCGCCGGCACGGCCAGCCGTACGTCGAGGCGATCCTGCCGATGGCCGACGATGCCGATCCCGAAGTGCGCCGCGAAGTGCTGCTCGCCCTGCCGAAGCTCGAGGGCCCGCAGGCGTTCTCGGCGCTGGTGAAGCTCGCCGCCGAGTACGACGGCAGCGACCGTTACCAGCTCGAGGCGATCAACATTGCCGCCGCCGGTCGCAAGCCGCAACTGTATGCCGAGCTTGCCAAGCGTGGCGTCTCGGCCGCGAGCGTCGACCTGGTGCGGCTGCTCGAGCCGACCGCGGCCACGGCCATGCTGGTCGAGCAGATCGGCAAGGCGACGACCGACGTCGAGCGCACACGCCTGGTCACTCAACTGGCGCTCAGCACCGACGTCGATGCCGGTCGAGCGCTGTTGGCATTGGCCAGCAACCCGGCCGCGAGCGCCTCGGTGCGCAACTTGGCAATCGAACTGCTCGCGGCGAACCTGCGCGGGCCGTGGCAGCCGCTGGTCACCGAGGCCGAAGCCTTGCAACGCCTGCAAGCGCTGCTGCACGATCCGGTGACACAACTCGCCGCGTTGGACCTGATCGGAACACAGTCGCTGCGTGCCCTGGGCGAACCGGTGCTTGCCTTGGCCAAAGATTCGGCCACGCCGCCGACAACCCGCGAGAAGGCGCTCGCGGTGCTCACGCAAATCCGGCCGAAAGGCACCTCGAAGCTGTTCGAGCAGATGCTCACGGCCAGCGATCCGGCAACGCGCGCTTCGGCCTTGGGAGCGTTGATCGAGCTGCAAGATTGGGCCGCGGTGAAGCAAGCGTTCGATGCCGACGCGGGTCGGCCTGATCAGCAGCAACGCATTGCCGACGAGCTCCTGGCCAGCACCGGCGGAGCATTGGCGTTGTTGCAGTGGATCGATCGCGGGCAGATTAGCGAAGCGTTGAAGCAGCACGCGATCGGCCGAGCGCTACGGCATCCCGATGCCAACGTCCGCACGCTGTACGAGAAGTTCGTGCCCGAGGATCAGCGCCCGCAACGCTTGGGCGCAGCGTTCAAGGCGACCGACATTTTGGCCCTAAGGGGCGATCCGAAGCGCGGCGAGCAAATCTTCTTTCAAAGCTCGGCAGCCCAATGCAAGAACTGTCACCAGGTGCGCGGCACGGGCGGGACGCTGGGACCCGACCTGAGCGCCATCGGCAAGAAGTACGAACGCGCCACGCTGCTGGAAACGATCCTCGAACCGTCCAAGGCGATCTCGCACGAATATGTGCCTTACGTCGTGCAAACGACCGACGGCCAAATTTACGCCGGCTTCGTCGTGGAAGACTCGGAACGCGAGGTCGTGCTCAAGGACGCCAACAGCAAGCTGCACCGTTTCAAGCGCAAGGACATTGAAGTGATCGAGGCGCAGACCAAGTCGCTGATGCCCGAGCTGGTGCTCCGCGACGTCACCGCGCAAGACGCCGCCGATCTGCTGGCGTTCATGAGCACGCTCGTCGGACCAGGTAAGTAACCACCGAGACACTGAGAAAATAGATGAAACGCAAATCCTTCATTCGGCCACTCTGTGCCTGTGTGTCTCTGTGGTTTTCGGCCACGGCGTTCGCCGCCGACGCACTCGACGTATTGCCTGAGGAAGTCGACGGCACGCCGAAAGTCGAGCTGCTGCATCGTTGGTTGCTCGACCTGGCGAACGACGCGCTCGATCAGCGCACCAAGCGGTACGAGACGCTCAAAACTCCCGAGCAGCTTGCCGATTACCAGCGTGAGATGAAGAAGTTCTTCGTCGAGCAGCTCGGCGGCTTTCCCGAGCGCACGCCATTGAAGGCTCAGGTCATCGGTAAGCTGGCGCGCGATGGATATACCGTCGAGAAGATCATTTACGAGAGTCTTCCGAAGCACTTCGTCACGGCGCTGTTGTATTTGCCCGAATCGCAGGCGCCGTTTCCGGCGGTGATCGTGCCTTGCGGCCACAGCACCAACGGCAAGGCGGCCGAGCCGTATCAGCGCGCCTGCATCCTGCTGGCCAAGAACGGCATCGCCGCATTCTGTTACGATCCCACGGGGCAGGGCGAGCGGTTGCAACTGCTGACCGACGATGGCCAGCCCTACGGTTCGACCCTCGAGCATACGCTGATTGGCATCAGTTGCATCCCGCTGGGCACCAACACGGCGCGCTACCACATGTGGGACGGTATCCGCGCGCTCGATTACCTGAGTGGACGACTCGAGATCGACGCCAACCGCCTGGGCTGCGCGGGCAATTCAGGCGGCGGCACGCTGACCAGCTACCTGATGGCCTACGACGAGCGGATCGCCTGCGCCGCGCCAAGCTGCTACATCACCAGCATGCGGCAACTACTCAATCGCCAGGGGCCGCAAGACGCCGAACAGAACATTCACGGCCAGGTCGCGTTCGGGCTCACGCATGCCGAATACATTCTGATGCGCGCTCCCAAGCCGACGCTGCTCTGCACTGCGACGCGCGACAGCTTCAACATTCTTGGCGCTTGGGATACGTTTCGCGAAGCGAAACGGTTCTTTGGCCGCATGGGCTACTGGGATCGCATCGAACTGGTCGAAACCGATCAGCCGCACGGCTACACCGTTCAGTTGCGCGAAGCGAACGTGCGCTGGATGCGGCGCTGGTTGATGAAGATCGACGAACCGGTGTTCGAGCCCGAGTTCCCGGTGCTGACCGATGCCGAAGCCCAATGCACCGACGAAGGGCAGGTGCTGAAGATGCCTGGGGTGCGCACCGTGTTCGATTACAACGCCGATTGGGAGACGCGCCTTTCGCTGGCACGGCATCAGCTGTGGAAGAACACCGGCAAGCCCGACCTGTTCGACCGCATCCGCAAGCTCGCGGGCATTCGGGCCTTGGCCGAGCTGCCGAAGGCAAAGGTCAAGCTCGTTTCGAAGAGCGAACGCAACGGCTACGAGCTTCGCAAGCTCACGCTTTCGCCCGATCGCGGAATTGTGCTGCCGATGGTCGCGCTCGTGCCCAAACAACGCAAAGGCCCAGTCGTGCTGCATGTCGACGGCCAAGGCAAGCGTGCGGCCATCGAAGACGAAGGCGAGCTCGACCGCCTGGCGCGCAACGGCACGATGTGCGTGGCGATCGACCTGCGCGGAGTCGGCGAGCTGTACAATTCCAAGGCCGACGTGCTGGGCAAGTACTTGGGCGCCGAATGGAAAGACTGGTTCCTGGCGTACGACCTGGACAAATCGTTCGTCGGCATGTGGGCCGAAGATGTGCTTTCGGCCGGTATGTGGCTTTCGAGCTACGAGGCGGGCGAGAAGCCGAATCTGTTGCGGGTGGTTGGTGTGGGCATGGCCGGGCCCGCGGTGCTGCATGCGGCGGCGCTCGAGCGCGACCTGTTCGCCCGCGTCGATCTGCGGCAATCGCTGGCCTCGTGGGCCGACGTGGTCCGCACGCCAGGCGCTCCCAAGCAACTCATCAACCTGGTGCATGGAGCGCTGGCGGTTTACGACCTTCCCGACCTGGCCGAGTCCCTGGGATCGATCAAGCTCAGCGTGACCGAGCCACACAACGCGCGCGATGAAGCGATCAAGACGCAATAGTGGCCAAGGGGAAAGACCATGGCTGACCGAAAGCTGCAGCTCGCGGGCTGCTTAATCCTCGCGATGAGTATCGCGAGTCGGGCTGACGAGGTCGACAAAAAGCTCATCCCACACCGCTACACGTCCGAGCTGCCGGGACCTGCGCTCTCGGCCGACGAGGCGGCTAGGCGCATGACCGTGCCACCGGGCTTCACCGTGGAAGTCGTGGCCTGCGAGCCCGACCTGGTCAATCCGGTAGCAATGACATTTGACGAGCGCGGCCGCGTGTGGGTGACTGAGAGCGTCGAGTATCCGCGGCTCACGGCTGGCCCCGGACGCGACCGCATCAAAGTGCTCGAAGACACCGACGGCGACGGTCGCGCCGACAAGTTCACGATCTTCGCCGAAGGGCTGAACATCCCGTCGGGCATCGCGGTGGGCGCAGGGGGCGTGTGGGTGGCGAACGCGCCCGACATCTTGTTCATGCAAGATACCGACGGCGACGGCCGGGCCGA
>DASZPI010000630.1:0-10046 GCA_035550355.1 Pirellulales bacterium | reverse complement strand
AGCGGCTACCCCAACGGTCTGCGCGGCGAAGCGATTCCCCTGTGCGGTCGCATCGTCGCAATCAGCGACGTTTACGATGCGCTTACCAGCCCGCGCGTTTACAAACCCGCCTACAGCCACGATGTCGCGCGGTCGATCATTGTCGACGGTCGCGGTAGCCATTTCGATCCGGATATTGTCGATGCGTTTGTAGCGTGCGAGGAGGATTTTCTCGCGATTCGCCAGCGGCTGAACGACGCGGTCGACGTTGGCAACGCGATGGCGTGCTGACATGGCAACTGCTCAAGGCCCGAATACGGGTGCGCCGACGCCGCCCACCGCCGCGCACGCGCCCTCGCATGTTGGCCGGTATCGGCTTGAGCGGGCGCTAAAGAGCCGCGCGCCGTCAAATACGTTCTTGGCGCACGACCCAACCGGCGAGGGCGCGGTCGTTGTCCGCACGGCGGTCGAGCCGCCGTCGTCGGCCCTGCAAATGCGCCTGGTCCAAGAGGCGGCCGTCGTGGCCCATGTGCGCGATCGTCTGGTCGCGCCACTCGTTGACTTTGGTCAGCATGCCGGCGAGTGCTACTGGGTTCGGCCGTTCATCGAGGGCCGAACCTTGACTGAGATCAACGGTCAGCGCCCGTCGCTGGACGCTGCGTTGCGAGTGGCCCGCTCATTGGTGGCGGCCATCAAATTGTTGCACGACCAAGGGGTGCTGTGCCGGAACCTAAAGCCATCGAATGTGATTGTGCGCGCCGGTGCGCATCTCGATGATCTTGCCCTCGTTGATTACGGCTTGGCGTGCAGTTGGTTGGGCGACGAAAGCCACAGTGACCCGTGGCTTGAAAGCGCGCGGTATTTGTCGCCAGAACAGGCCGGCGCTCTGGAACACGATGTCAACGAATCATCGGACCTGTACTCGGCCGGCGCGATCATCTTTGAGCTGATCGCGGGGCGGCCACCGTTCGACGCCTCGACGGCCGGCGCCGTGCTGCTGCAGCACATGACGGCTCCGGTCCCCGAGCTGCGCAGCATCGGGCTGAAAGTGCCGCGCACGCTTGACGAGATCGTTCAGCGGCTGCTGCGAAAAGACCCGTCCGACCGATATCAAACGGCAGACGCCGTCTTGGCGGACCTCGACACGATCCTTCAGGCGTTCGCAACCGGGGATCGCGACCCCGACTTCGTCATCGGCCTGCACGACCGCCGCCGCACCGTCACCGGCGCTGCATTCGTCGGTCGCAAGACCGAGTTGGCCGAAGTCGATGCCCAGATTCATCGGGTTCGCATGGGCGAATGCGCATCGCTGCTGGTGGAGTGCGAATCGGGCGGCGGAAAAACGCGGCTGCTCGATGAGCTCGCGCAGCGTTGTCGCCGCCAAGGTTTTTGGGTGTTGCGCGGGCATGGTTCAAGCCAGGCGGCGCAGCGGCCGTTCCAGCTATTGTCGGGCGTGCTCGAAGAGGTGGTCGACGCCGGCACCGAGGTCGCACAGCGCATCCGCGATTGCCTGGGCGACCAATGGGACGATGTCAACGCTGCCCTGCCACGATTGGCTGAGAAGCTCGGCTGGCAGAGCTCGGTGATGCTTGGGCCCGAGGCATTCGGCGAGGCCCGCAGCCTTGGCGCCCTGGCGCGCTTCTTAAACGCTCTTGGCAGTGCCGAACGGCCGGCGTTGATTATTCTCGACGATTGCCAATGGGCCGACGAGCTGGGCATTCGGCTGCTGAATCAATGGATCACGCTGAACGCTCGTTCGCAACCGTCGCAGGGGCACGCGATGATCATCATCGCGTTTCGCAGCGAAGAAGTGCCCGAGGAGCATCCGCTGCGAAAGCTCGATACCTCGGGGCACCTGAAGCTCGCTCCTTTTGGACCGGACGACATTTGCCGCATGCTCGAGTCGATGGCCGGGCCGTTGCCGGCCGAAGCGGTCGACGTTGCCATGCGGCTGTCGGCGGGCAGCCCGTTCATGGCCTCGGCCATCTTGCACGGCATGGTCGAATCCGGTGCGCTGGTTGCCAACGGGCGCGGCTGGCGGATCGAGCCATCGGCGATGGCCAACATGCAGTCTTCGCATCATGCCGCGTCGGTGTTGGCGCATCGCATCGAGCTGTTGCCGCCGGCCGCCCTCGTGTTCCTCACGGTTGGGGCGATTCTCGGTAAGGAATTCGACCTGCAAACGGTCCTCGACCTTACGGCGCAGGATTCGCTCGAATTGATTCCGATCCTCGATCTTGCGCGGCAGCGCCATTTGGTTTGGCTGCGATCGAACGGTGCGCGGTGCGCGTTCGTGCACGACAAGGTACGCGCGGCAATTCTCGATCGACTCTCGCAGGAAGAACGCCGCCGTTGGCACCTGCGCGCGGCGTTGTTGCTGCAATCGTCGCCCGGCTACAACGTGTTCGAGCTGGCCTATCACTTCGACGCCGCCGAGGAATACGAGCTTGCACTCGGGTATGCCGTCGATGCTGCCGAGCAAGCGCGAGCCGAGCATGCGTTGGAAAGCGCCGAGCAGCACTACCGCATTGCCCAGCGCGGCGCGGCGCATTCCGACATCGGAACGCGTTTCCGCATCTACGAAGGCCTGGGCGATGTGCTCATGCTTCGTGGGCAGTACGCTGATTCGGCCGAACAATTCGAGCGCGCGGTTCCGCTGGCCGAAGGCGCCACGGCCGAGGCAAAAATCCTTTGCAAGCTCGGCGAGCTGGCATTCAAGCGCGGCGAAATCGAGAACGCAACCCGGCTGTTTGAACGCGCCTTGCGAGTTCTCGGCCGTTACGTTCCCCGTCACTTGCCGGTGTACTTCGCGCTGTTGTGCTGGGAAGCGCTGGTGCAAACGGCTCACACGGTGGCTCCGGCCCTGTTCGTTTCGCGACGGCGCGACCCGCCCGGTCCCGAGCGTCTGCTGGCCTGGCGTTTGTTCAGCCGTTTGGCGCACGGATATTGGTTTGTGCGAAGCAAGGTGCACGTGTTGTGGACGCATCTGCGCGGCATGAACCGCGCCGAGAAGTTCGCACCGACGCTCGAATTGGCGCAAGCGTATTCCGAGCACGCCCCGGCGATGTCGCTCATTCCGTACTTCAGCCGCGGGATCGCGTACGCCCAGAAATCTTACGACATCCGACGCACGCTCGGCGACGTATGGGGGCAGGGGCAATCGCTGCACTACTACAGCGTGGTGCTGTACGCCGGATCGCGATTCAAGGAATGTGTCGAAAAAGGACTTGAAGCAATCCGGTTGCTCGAACGAACCGGCGACTTCTGGGAAGTGCACACCGCGCGCTATCAGGTTGCCGCCGCGCTGTATCGCCTGGGGCGGCTCGACGAAGCGGTGGAACATGCTCGCCGCAATTACGAATCGGGCGTTCGGCTGGGCGACGAGCAGGCCTCGGCCTTAAGCCTTGATGTCTGGGCCCGTGCGGCACACACCACATTGCCCGAACATGTCGTGTCGGCCGAGGTCGATCGGCCGCGCGGCGATGCTCAAGCCTCGGCCCAGGTCATGCTGGCCCAAGGGGTGCACTTGCTGAAAAACGGCCGGGTCGAAGCGGCAGCCCGCGTGTTCGAGCGCGCGCTGCAAATATCGCAAGAGGCCGGCGTGTTCAACGCGTACGTCGTGCCGAACTTTGCCTGGCTGGCCACTGCCCGACGATTGCAAGTGCAACGGTACACGGGTCAACTTCCCAGGCCGCGGCGAGTGTTGCTGCACCGCGCGCTGCAAGCCGCCCGGCGCGCCTTGAAGGCCACGCGCCGATTTGAGAACGATCGCCCCCACGCGATGCGTGAATACGCGATCGTGTTGGCCATGTGCGGCAAGCCTCGCCGCGCTCGGCGCTGGTTCGAACGCAGTCGTGCGCTCGCGGTACGTCAGAGCGCCACGTACGAAGAGATTCTAACCGACGTCGCTCATGCCCGGCTGGAATTGGAACTGGGAGAGGCCAACGCCGCCCCGCGGCTCGCAAAGGCAAAATCGCGCCAACGGACACTCGAGTCGCGTCCGCGGGCCGGCGATCCGAAAAGCGATGGCGGCAGCTCGGCGACGCTGTCGCTGGTCGATCGCTTTTCTACGGTGCTCGACGCGGGCCGGCGAATCGCCTCGGCACTGTCGCCTGAGGCGATCTACCGTGAAATGCAATCGGCGGCCATTCAGTTGCTGCGTGGCGAACACTGCCACCTGTTCACCGCCGGCGAAACCGAGGGACGCATCGTGTTCGCGCCGGTCGATTCTCCGGCCGACATCGTGGTACCCGGGCTCGCGCGTCAGGCGTTTATCGATGGCCACAGCGTGGCGTGGGTCGATGCCAATTTGTGGCACGATACCGTAGGCGAGCAGACGTTCGCCTCGTCGCTGTGCGCTCCGGTGTACGTTCGAGGCAAACCGGCTGCGTGCCTATGGGTGGTGCACAGCCAGGTGCGCGACTTGTTCGGCGACAACGAGCGACGATTGGCCGACTTCATTGCCGCCATCGGCGGCGCGGCATTGGAGAATGCCGACGGGTTTCAGCAGCTCCAGCAGCTAAACGAGACGCTCGAACGCCGCGTGGCCGAGCGAACCGCCGCGGCCGAGGCTGCCAGCCAGGCCAAGAGTCGCTTCTTGGCGACCGTCAGTCACGAAATCCGCACCCCGATGAACGGGATCATCGGCATGACGGAATTGGCGCTGGCCACGCCATTGTCGCCGCATCAACGCAGTCATTTGACGATCGTGCGTCAGTCGGCCGATTCGTTGTTGCGGCTCATCAACGACATTCTCGATTTCTCGAAGATCGAAGCCGGCCGCATGGAGCTCGAATCGGTCGAGTTTGACGTGCGCGAGCTCATCGGCCAAACCGTGCAATCGCGCGCTCACAGCGCCTGTGAAAAGGGTTTGGAGATCGTGCATCGCGTCCGCTCGCAGGTGCCCACGCGGCTCTGCGGCGACCCGGGTCGCTTGGGTCAGGTGCTCACCAACCTGATTGGCAATGCAATCAAGTTTACGCACAAGGGAGAAGTATTCGTCGACGTGGAGCTGGAGCAAGCTGTCGGCGACCGAGTGCGATTGCATGTCCGCGTGCATGATACCGGCATCGGCATTCCGGCCGACAAGCATCATTGCATCTTCGAGTCGTTCCGCCAGGCCGACAGCTCGACCACGCGCAAGTACGGTGGCACCGGCCTGGGACTGACCATCTCGGCACAGTTGGTCGAGCTGATGAAGGGGCGAATCTGGCTGGAAAGCGAGATGGGCCGCGGCACCGTATTCCACTTCACCGCCGAGTTTGGGTCGGCCGACGATCTCGCCTCGAAGACGATCGACAGCTCGCCGTTGGCAGGCGTGCACGTGCTCGTGGTCGACGACCATCCGACGAGCCGGACCACGATCGGCGAGAATCTCGTTGCATGGGGCATGGTGCCGATCCTCCTCGACAGTGCCGCCGCCGCGCGGCAGTACTGGAACTCGCGCGAAGCGCGCGATCAGGTTCGCCTGGCAATTATCGATGCCGACCTGGCGGGCGATGACGGCTGGGCGTTAGCCGCCGAGTTATTCCCGCTAGAAAGCCGGTCGCCGGGCGATCTGATCATGCTCGTGCCGCCGATGCAACGTTCGGCCGTCGTCAATCAGCCCTGCGATACCCAAGCCATCTGTCTGCCCAAGCCGGCCAAAGACTCCGAGCTGTATACGACATTGTGCCAGGCGATCGGCATGCAACAGGCCGACGCCTCGACCCATGCCCTGGCAACAACGGCCCCGGCCGGGCCGATACGTGTGCTGCTGGTCGAAGACGGGTTCATCAATCGCGAAGTCGCCGTCGGCTTGCTCGAACTGCGCGGCTATCGGGTGCTGGTGGCCGAAAACGGCCGCGAGGCGCTCGAGGTGCTCGAGCGCGAGACAGTCGACGTGGTGTTGATGGATCTCGAAATGCCGGAACTCGACGGCCTGGAAACGACCGCCGCCATCCGTCAGGGCGAATTGCAATCGGGCGGCCACCTGCCGATTATCGCCATGACGGCCCACGCCATCGCCGGGCACCGCGAACATTGCCTGGCCGCGGGCATGGACGATTATCTCACCAAGCCCATCTCGCCCGACGAAATGTTCGCGGCGCTCGACCGATTTCGCAGCGCGGCGCCGACGCCCGTCGGCTAAACGACTGCGAATCGCGGTTGGCCGCCGCTGTTAAACCCGCGTCAGCTGCAGGAACACGATATTGCGGCATTCCTCGGAGAAGACCGTGACCTGCTTCACTTCTTCTTCGGGGATGTCCATGGTCAGCTCGACCATGTCGCGGCGCGACCGGTAGACGAGCTGCCAATCCATGAATGTTTCCATGTAGCCAATGTCGCGAATGCAAGGCAGGAAGTTGGCAACCAGCAGCGTTCCGCCCGGCTTCAATGCACGGAACATGCTCGTCACCAGCCGGCGGCCCGCGCGCTGCGTCAGGTAGTCGAACAGTCCCGTCGAGTAAACGAAATCGAACTTGCCGATCTCATGTTGATCGACGAGCAGTCGGCGGAAAGATGATGTAACGGTTTCAACTCCGAACCGTCCGTAGCTGTTCGCGACCTCGGCGGCGCTCTCGGCGTCGGCATCGAGCGCGATGAACCGTCCCGTGCGGCGACGACGAACCGCCGCCGACAGCGACACCTCGCGCAAATGCCCCGAGGCGATTGAAAGAATGTCGGGATGGTGAATCTTCTCCGCCAGGCGATCGATCCGCGCGGCGATGAACGCCCGCCGGGCACGCACACCTTCCGAAGCCGGGGCTCCGGTCGTGTATTCGAAGATCGCTTGTCCCAACGGCTCCGCCTGCGGCAGCGGCCATTGTTCTTCGCGGCCGTAGATGAAGTCCATCATCACCGCATCGCCCGCGTAGCCACGCGGCTTGCTGAACGCGCGATAGGTGAACGGGTCTTTGTGCAACACTGTCGAGATCGGATGGACGCGACTTTCATCGATGAACGCTTGCCACTCCCGATCGTTGGAATGGGTTTTCTTCTCGCGCAGCGCAAGAAATAACTCGTCGAGCGCGCCGTGAATCGTCGCCGTTTCGTTGTCGGCGTTCAGTCGGCGCTGAACATCATCGAACAAGCGGAAGAAGATTTCACGCTCCTCTTTCAGAACGTGAACCGGCTGCTCACCGTCGCGATGAAAACCGAGAGACAGATCAACGCTGTGGATCGACATACTGGTCAGGGGGCAATTCCCTGCCTCCAAATGTTGCCGTTCAAGATGACACCTGTTTCGAACCGAGGGCGCTGTCCCGACGCCGCGACGAACGATGCACGTTGATTCGAATATCGCAGCCCGACTTCAACTGTCTAGGCAGCGTGTGATGCGGAATTGCGAAATACTTTTGACGAGCGTTGCTACAACACGAACATGCGTGCGTGCTTCGCCGATCAGTACAGTTTCACCAGCCGCGATCGTCAATCAGCCTGCCGGGGGGATCAACGCAAATCGCATTCAGCGCTCACGAAACTTGAGCAACGTAGGGGAACCTACTACTCTGATCTGACGTCCAACCTGTCGGCTGTCACCGTTCATTGAGGTGCCGCATGGTAGAAGCGAAGTCGAGCGACCGGGCATCGTCGAGGTTGGTAGGGTTCTGCCGACCTGCCGTGTCTTGCCTGCTGGTCGTGTTGATCTTCGACGCGCTCGTCGCTCGCTCATCTGCGGCCGATGCGAGTGTCGGCTTCGTGCTCGATATCGGCGGCACTTGGACGCTCGACGGATCGAAGCTTGCCGGCGGCGATCAGCTTCCGGCGGGGGGTGAGATCAAGCCCGCGAGCGCCGACGGAAAAGCGTTCGTCGTGGTTTGTCTGTTTACGGGCGAAACTCAGCGCTACGTGTCGGCGACAACGCTCCCACAGCCTAAAAGCGACGGCCGAATCGAACGGGTGCTGCGCGGCATCCAAGGCCATTACCACGGGCAACTCGTCCACGCGATCAGCCGTGGCGAAGACCCCGCAGATGCCGTGGTCCAAGCGAATGCCGCCGGTTGGGATCTCAAGCCTGTATTCGGGTCGTTGCGCGCCGGCAAACTCACGGTGCGTTTGACCAGCGTCGACAAATCCGGCGACACCGCTGCTGCGACCCGCGACGTCAGCATCGATTGGAATCCCGCCGATCCCAAGCCTGTCGCGATCGAAGGCCTGGGCCCTGGCTTGTATCGCGTACAACTCTTAAATTCGCGGTCGAAGGAGCCGACGGGCTACGCGGCGACGATCCTGGTCTGCGCCCCTGAGCATTACCTCGAGCAAGAGCAAGGCTTCCAGGAAGTGGTACGAATCACCCAAGGCTGGGATGCCAAGACCCGGCAGCGGAAGTCGGGAGATTTTTTGCGCGCCTATCTCGAGGCCGCCGCCGGCACGCCTTGAGCAGCCTGGCGATTGCGATGGGGCAAAGCTTGCAAATCGGCTTTTCGGGACGACAATCGAACGATTGTCCGGTTTAAGGTCCCATCGGAGGATGCAGGTTTATGTTCGTTCCGTGTGCCGGCACACGCCGTCTGGCGGTCGTTGGTTTCTTGGCGATCACGCTGCGGTTTTGCATCCCGGTTGCGCACGCCGACCAGCCGCCGATTCGAGTGGCAATCTACGACGACGCCGGTGGCGGCGGAGCCGGACCGTCGAACATGGAACGCTGCCTGCCGGCGAGCGAAGGTTTTGTCACGAAGCGCGTGAAGGGCGAGGACATTCGCAACGGTGTGCTCGCCGATTTCGACGTGCTCATCCAACCGGGCGGCAGTGGTTCGAAGCAGGCAGCCACGCTGGGGGAAGAGGGTCGCGAGAACATTCGCAAGTTTGTTGATGCTGGCGGTGGCTACCTGGGCGTATGTGCTGGGGCTTACCTTGCGTCGGCCGATTATTCGTGGTCGCTGGGCTTGCTCGATGCAAAGGTCGTCGATCGAGCGCATTGGGCACGCGGCACCGGTGATGTCGAGCTGCGGGTCAGCGACAAGGGCTGCAAGCTGCTCGGCATTCAAAACGACAAGGTGACCGTGTACTACGGGCAGGGCCCCTTGCTCGCACCGGCCGACAACGCCACGATTCCCGATTACGAAGAGCTCGCCGTCTACGAGACCGAAATCGCCAAGAAAGGCGCGCCGACGGGAGTGATGAAGGGCACAACGGCCGCCGCGCGTGGTGCATTCGGGCGCGGCCATGTGTTTTGCTTCAGCCCGCATCCTGAAAAGACAGCAGGCCTCGACAACTTCATCACCTCGGCCGTTCGCTGGGCCGCCGGACGAGAAGCTGCCGCTGCGGCCGAGTGAGCATGGTTGCGATTGCGGTGTTTGTTATAGAAGCGTGCAGCGCGCGATTCTTGGCCTGTCGCGACATCGCGTTTACGCGGAACACCGAACGCCGGCGAGCATCGGTTTAGACATGAACCGCCGCTCGAGCCTGCATCATCGCCTCGGCGACTTGGTATGCGTTCTTGGCCAGGTTGGCCAAGCGGGATTTGTCGAAACTGCACAGTTGACCGTTTTCGTCGCGTTGGCTTGAGCTTGATCCGTCGCTCCCTAACATGGCGGCGATGATCTGCCCTGCGAACCAGTCTTTCAGAGTCATGTCGTGATGACTCTCGGCGGGCACTGATGTTCGGATGCTGGGCGTCACAAGCGACGGTGTGTACGTTGGCATTTCGATCGTCTCGTTAAGCTATGGAAGAACGGTTTGCGCTACTCGATTCCGTGCGACCGTAGCGCTCTCAACAGCTCAAGCTTACGCTGGAAACGTAGACGGGGTCGTCCTAACCTGCCCGTACTTGCGATAATCGTTCGATTGTGACGGTTGCAGTCGCCCGTCGAATTACCCCGGGGTAGTGACTGTTCCACGGCTGCCAAATGTAGCAACTCCGGCCAGCCGAAAGGGCTGCCCCACCAGTTTCAGCGCGTCCGGAGAAGGTATGTGGGAACGCCTTGTTCTTGCATGGCGGTGCGACCAGCGCGAGGGCTTTACCATGGCGGGCCGCCGCCCTACACCAGCAAATTGCAATGTCGAAAGAAAAAGAAGTTGTGGAATGTTCGCGCTGGCGCCCTCCGCGTAGGTTATGCTGATAGGCGGTTGGTCGGACGTAGATC
>DASZPI010000629.1:0-2875 GCA_035550355.1 Pirellulales bacterium | reverse complement strand
GGCGCTCCGTTCTATTGCTTCCACGATCGCGATGTGGCCCCCGAAGGCAAGACACTCGCCGACAGCAACAAGCATCTCGACGCCGTGGTACGCGTGCTCAAAGAAGAGCAACAGCGCACCGGCATCAAGTTGCTATGGGGCACCGCGAACCTGTTCAGCAATCCGCGCTACATGCATGGCGCGGCCACCAGTCCGAACGCCGACGCCTTCGCCTTCGCCGCGGCGCAGGTAAAGAAAGCGCTCGAAGTCACTAAGGAGTTGGGCGGTCTGGGCTACACGTTCTGGGGCGGCCGCGAAGGCTACCAGAACCTGTGGAACACGGACATGAAGCGCGAGTTCGATCACCTGGCCGCATTCATGCACATGGCGGTCGATTATGCCAAGGAGATCGGCTTCACCGGGCAGTTCTATTTCGAGCCCAAGCCCAAGGAGCCGACGAAGCACCAATACGACTACGATGTCGCCGCGTGCGTGAACTTCTTGCGCACGTATGGGCTTGAAAAGCACGTGAAGATGAACATCGAAGCCAACCACGCCACGTTGGCCGGTCACTCGATGCACCACGAACTCGAGTACGCCGCCATGCAGGGCTTCCTCGGCTCGATCGACGCCAATTACGGCGACTTGATGCTCGGCTGGGATACCGACCAATTCCCGACCGATATTTACCTCACGACGCAAATCATGTGGGTGCTGTTGAAGTACGGTGGCTTTACGACGGGCGGGCTGAACTTCGATGCCAAGGTGCGGCGTGAAAGCTTCGAGCCCGCCGATCTGTTCCACGCGCATATCGGCGGCATGGATGCGTTCGCCCGCGGACTGAAGATCGCGGCGGCCATGCGCGCCGACGGAGCGATGGAAAAGCTGCTCAAGGAGCGCTACGCCTCGTGGGACTCGGGCGTAGGCGCCGAAATCGAAAGTGGCAAAGCAAGCTTCAAGTCGCTCGAGAAATACATGCTCGAGCGTGGCGATGCCGCGGCCAATCGCAGTGGCCGTCAGGAGATGATCGAGAACCTGATCAACAGCTACATTTAGGTCGCGTTCCGGCCAATGAGCGCCCGGCGACCACCGCGCCGCCCGGCGCTGGGGTGCTGGTTTCATCAACGAGCTGATCGCGTAAACTATTGGTAGCACTCCGCTTAAGCTGGAAGCGACTCGTTTCTACTGAGCGGCATCCTCTTTGCGGCATATCTGCAAACCTTTTCTTGATTCGAAAAGGGCGCCGGCCGTCGCAACTGCCATCGCTACCAGTGAAGGGAAGCAGCCATGCTCGTTCTCAGCAGGAAAGTTGGGGAAAAGATCATTATCGACGACCAAGTCACGCTCACGGTGACCAGGATCAGCGGCGGGCGTGTCAGCATCGGCATCACCGCCCCCAGCGGCGTCCGGGTCGTCCGTGCCGAGCTCAAGCCATTGCCCGAGAAGTCGGCTGCCACAACGCTGCATCGCAACCGCATCGAAGGGCACTTCGCCGATCAGCCGCAGCAGGATGAGTTGGCGTTTCTGCGTGGCCATGGCGAAAGCAATCAGGCTGCGGTTCCCGGTCAATAACGACTTCTCGCGTCGCTTAACCGTTGCAGCTCGCCGAGGCCCGGATTGCATCGGCCACGGCGTCGATTGTAGCCGGTGGCTCGAGCAAGACCGGGTGATGTAGCACAAGCAACCGCTCGCCAGCGTCGCGTGCATGTTCGAGCGAAACGGCAACACGACAGCGGCGCGGGCCACGATGGGCGAAGCCGCGAAATCCCGCATCGATCGGCACCCCCGCCGACTGAAGCTGCGCAATCAGGTTCGACCGATCTGCGCCTCGACACCAGAACCCGAGCTTGTAGTATGCCGGTTTCGCTCGAGGCGCCATCGATCGTGTCGGTTCAAGCTGCCGACAGTCGGCCAACCTGCTCAGCAGCCGAACAACGTTCTGGGCACGGCGCTCGTTTCGCTCAGCCAACTTGATGAGTTGCGGCAATAACACGGCCGCTTGCAGCTCGCTTAATGGGAACGCGTTGTTTCCTTGCTCGCAATAGACCTTGGCGCGCTGTGCAACATCGGCGCGATGGGTGACGATCGCCCCTCCACGGCCGGCGGTCAGCAGCTTGCTTCCGCCGAAGCTGAACACTCCAACGTCGCCCCAGGTGCCAGCCTGGCGACCATCGATCTCGGCACCCGGCGCCTGGCAGGCATCCTCGACCACCAGCAGGCCATGTTCTCGTGCCGCATCGCAGATGGCGCGCATGTCAGCCATCGCACCGTGCAGATGGGAAACAATGACCGCTCGTGTTGCCGAACTACACGCGGCTTGCAGGTGCGCCGGATCAAGCGTGGCGCTCTGCGGGTCGATATCGACGAGCACCGGACGAGCACCGATCGCCTCGACGGCCCGAAAGTTTCCGGGAAAATCGTACCCGGCCAGGATCACCTCGTCCCCGGCAGCGACAGCCAATCCACGCAGCGCAAGCTGCACCGCAAACGTGCCCGAGCTGCACAAGAGCGCATGCTCGACGCCGAGCATGACGCCGAGCGTTTTGGTCAGCCGCTGAACGTTTGGCCCGTGGTAACGCCCCCAACTTCCATCGTCGTACGCCTGCTGTAAGGCAGCGAGCACCTCGGGATCGCGCGGCGGCCAATCAAACGGTCCGAGCATGAAGGACTGCGCTTCAGGGCGTGGATGAAGGCGGGTTCAGGTACGTATACTGTACGATCAATCGTCATGGTTCGCATCGCAGTCTGTTCGCGAGTTGCTTATGAAGCGGGTCCGGTTCTTGATGGTGGGAGGGTTTCTCGGCGCGGGCAAAACGACAGCCATCGCAAAGCTCGCCCGTTCGTATATCGATCGCGGCCTCAAAGTGGCGATCGTCACGAATGACCAGGCGTATGG
>DASZPI010000628.1:0-2234 GCA_035550355.1 Pirellulales bacterium | reverse complement strand
CTCGGGGGCTTCGAGCAGGCTGCCGATCAGCCGCACCGCTTCTCCCCAGCGCCGCTGGTCGATTAATTCGCGCGCCAGGTTCAGCCGCTGCACCGACGCCCGGTCGGTCGGAAGAAAAACTGTCTCATCGGCAATGGCGTCGTCGACGGCGGCCGTTGCCGGTCCGGGGCACAGGATCGCGTTCAGGACGATTACCGCAAGCCCAAGCAGCAGCCCGAACGTGGCTAATCGCATCGCCCCGCGACGGGAACCCATCCTTCGTCCTCTCCGTGGCTACTCGCGGCGGGTTCCTTGAAGGGCAAGGCCCCGAAAAGTCCTAACCAACGACTAAGCAATATCTTATACGGGGTCGGAAAACGCAGCAAGCAGCCAAGCCGTTTGGGCCGATTGTTCCGGTCGTGGGGCCGATCGGCATTAGGAAATCGACGTTGAGTTTTCGCAGCGCGCAAGATGTGAGGTATGCTTTTCCACCTGCCTACAGCCGCTGTTGCTGTGCACGACCAGGCGCTCGCTTCCGCGGGACGAGTACCGGTCGGCGCGGCGGGCCTGTGCGCGGGGCGCGCGAAGTGCGACGCATTTTCTCGGGGAATTCTGCCGTTTTGTCATCGAAAATGGCGTATTTCTCGGGTTTTTTGCATTGCAATTTCGGCGATCCCGACATTTAATCATCGCGTCCACAACGGACGGACTGGTTTTTCCCAATCTTCTTTCCCGCAGGGAGGAAATCCAAATCATGGCGAAGGCCGCAAATGGCTCATCGGCGCCTGCAAAGAAGGCTCCAACGAAAAGCGAAGTGATGAACAGTATCGCCGAAACGACCGGGCTGTCGAAGAAGGACGTGGCCAACGTCTTTGAAGCCCTGGGCAACGAAATCAAGAAGAGCATGAGCAGCAAGGGCGCCGGCATCTTCACCATCCCTGGGGTCGTGAAGATCACCAAGAAGAAAAAGCCCGCCACTCCGGCGCGCAAGAACGTGCCGAATCCGTTCAAGCCCGGCGAGTTCCGCGACATTCCGGCCAAACCTGCCTCGATGCAGGTCAAGGTTCGCGCCTTGAAGCAACTGAAGGCGATGGTCTAAGACCCCGCCGACCCGGTCCGCAGAAATGAAAGCCGCTCGGCGATCCTTCGCCGGGCGGTTTTTTTGCGCTCTGTGCTGCCGCGGAGCAAGGCGCGGGCCTAGCGCGGCACATCGGCCGTGCCGGCAATCGATTCAGAGGCTTTTTGGTCGCTGAGCACCGGCCCAACATACTTTTGTACAAACCGCGGATCGCAGCAGCCGAAGTGGTTCCCGAAGTGCCCCCGCAGCGCCATCTCGGGCGTGTATGCGATCTGCTGCAGTTTCGGCAGCACGACCAGTCGTCGGTCGTCGTCGCGAAAGCCAATCGCGCCGGCGGCCGGAGTGTGACGCCCGTCGACGGTCCCAGCGATCGTCGTGCCGGCAAGCAGCAGCGTAGCGTCGAGCGGCGAATAGAAATTCCAGATTCCTCGCCGTGTTTTCGCGAGCGCTGGCTCGATCTCGTACCGGGGCGAGATGGCCGCGGCCAACAGGACGACACTGTCGATCTGCGTGCCTTCGGGCATTTGCTCGAGCACGAGCAGGCACATGGCTCCGCCGCCTGAATGCCCCACCAGGTTCACGGGCTTTCCCGGATGCTCGGCCTGGTAGGCTGCGATCTTCTGCGTAATGCGCGCTGCTTGCCGCTCATTGCGCCAATCCCAGCGTAAATGTGCCAGCAATAGCGGCGGAATGCCTGTCGTCCAATCGACGACCTCGATCGCCGTCGGCACGCCGGCCCAATCGATGCCGCGCGCGATGTTCCCATTCAACGGATCCGCTCCTTCGATGCCGGGAAACACCAGCGTGTAGCCCCGTTCCAAACGATCGTCCCATAGCGCATTCGGATACAGCGTGCGCAGCGGCGTACAGCCGGTGGCGATCACCGCCACGAGCGGCGCAAGCCAGGCCAACGTTCTCAGCGCGTTCGTCGGAGTCATCGGTGTGGAGCATCTACCAGGCAAACTCCAGGGCCGAAATCGTAACGGTCCTCCTGCCATCGCTGAAGACCGAATCGATTGCACCGCGGCATGGGTGTGCGCCACCGGGCTACTCGACGTCGCGTCCTTCGGCGACATCCCACAGCGGCGGTGCGGCGTGTGGCAGCATTTGGCCGCGATCGAGCCGGAAAAAATAGTCGCGCATGGCAGCGATCGCCCGCGGCGCCATCCATAGCACG
>DASZPI010000627.1:0-1751 GCA_035550355.1 Pirellulales bacterium | reverse complement strand
CGAATGCTGAGAACGCTCCGGCTGCTGCGCCCGCTGGGGCGCCAGGGGGCACCGAGCCGGCTGAGGCTGCGCCGCAGCAGGTCAGCCAGCTCAAGTTCTTTTACGATGCGCTCGGTCTGAAATACGTCATCGCGTTCTCCGGCATCTCGTTCGCCTTCGTCGCGCTGATCGTAATGAACTTTCTGACGCTTCGTCGCGAAGCGATCGTCCCCACCACGTTGGTCGAAGGGTTCGAAGCCCACCTGAACGAAAAGCGCTACCAGGACGCCTACGAACTGGCCAAGAGCGACGATTCATTCCTGGGGCATGTGCTGTCGGCCGGTTTGGGCAAGCTGCAATCGGGCTACGCCCAGGCGATCGAGGCGATGCAGGAAGTCGGCGAAGAAGAAACGATGCGCCTCGAGCAGCGGCTAAGCTACATCGCACTGATTGGTACGATCGCGCCGATGGTCGGCCTGCTGGGCACGGTCGACGGGATGGTCGCCAGCTTCCAAGTCATTGCGTCGAGCACCACGCAGCCCAAACCGTCGGAACTCGCGCAAGGTATTTCGATGGCGTTGATCACGACGCTCGTCGGCTTGTGGATCGCGATTCCGGCGATTTTGTTCTTCGGCGTGTTCCGCAATCGTATGTCGCGCCTGGTGCTGGAAGTGGGCATTATGAGCGAAGGGCTGATGAGCCGCTTCTCGACGGTGGGCAAGAAATAGCAGCGGGTCGGAGGCCGGGACGCAGGATTCGGGGAACCGAATTCCATGCAGCTCCTGACCGCCGGTGCCTGCTCCCCGAATCCCGACTCCTGAATCCCGACTGCCGCTCTGCCAATGCCTGCCAAGCGAAAACAGCACGACATCTCGGCCGAAGCCGATATGACGCCGATGATCGACATGACGTTTCAGCTCATCGCGTTTTTCATGGTGCTGATCAACTTTGCCGACGACAACCAGAACGAGCTCGTGAAGCTGCCGTCCAGCGAGTTGGCCAAGGTGCCCGAGGCGCAAATCTCGTCGCCGATCGTGCTCCAAGTGTCGAAAGAAGCGAAGGTGATCTTCAACGGCGATGAGCTGCCGATCGGCAGCCAGCAGCTCAAGAAAGCGCTGCAAAACGAGGCCGCAGTGTTGCGGGCCAAAAACCTCGACCCGTCAGTGGCGAACATTATCATTCGCGGCCACGGGCTCGTGCAGACCGGCAAAGTGCAGGAGCTGATCAAGATCTGCCAGGAAACGAAGTTCGAAAAGTTCTCACTTCGTGCCGAGCAAGGCAAAGCCAAGGCCGATAGCGACTACAATCTGGTCCCCAAGAAATCGAACCTCGGCAGTCGCGGCTAGCGGCTGCTTGTTGCTGGCTCATTACTATTCACTAACCACCGACTACTACGATGCGAAGCCGCCGGAAGCCAATGTCGGACAAGGTCGAGCAGCAGATGACCCCGATGATCGACATCGTGTTTCAACTGCTGACGTTCTTCGTCATGAGCTTCAAGATCGCGTCGCAGGAAGGCGATTTCAACATCAAGATGCCACTCGGCTTCTCGCCCGGCGGCGTGACCGAAACGCAGCCGATCAAGGTGCGGCTGGTCGCGGCCAAGGGTGGCACGCTGGGCGAGATCCGCATTGGCGATCGCGGCCTGGGCACCAGCTTCCAGGCACTGCAAAACGAAGTGGCCGCGATGGCCGGCGCCGACCTCGAGGTCGAGTTCGACTGCGACTACGACTTGCACTACAACAACGTGATGAACGCCATCAGTGCCGTCA
>DASZPI010000626.1:0-5310 GCA_035550355.1 Pirellulales bacterium | reverse complement strand
TTCTACACGCGGCTGGAATCGATGAGCCGCATCTTCACGGCCACGCAACGGGCGGCGGCCAGCACGACGCGCATCTTCGAAATCCTCGATCGCGTGCCGAGCGTCGCCGAGCCCGCCCGTCCGGTGACGTTGCCGCAAATGCGCGGCGAGCTCGAGCTGCGCGACGTCGGCTTTCGCTACGGCAACCGCGCGATCCTGCAAAGCGTGAGCTTGACGATCAAGCCCGGCGAATTGATCGGCCTCGTCGGTCCCAGCGGCGCGGGCAAGAGCACGCTCGTGAACCTGGTCTGCCGGTTTTACGACGTGACGACCGGCGCCGTGTTGGTCGACGGCGTGGACGTGCGCTCGTTGTCGCTGGCCGACTATCGCCGGCACATTGGCATCGTGCTGCAAGAGCCGTTCTTGTTCTTTGGCACCGTGGCCGAGAACATCGCCTATGGCCGGCCGAACGCCACGCGCAGCGAGATCATTGCGGCGGCCAAGGCGGCGCGGGCGCACGACTTCATTCTGCGCCTGGCGGATGGCTACGACTCGCTCGTCGGCGAGCGCGGTCAATCGCTTTCAGGCGGCGAGCGCCAGCGAATTTCGATCGCCCGCGCGCTGCTGATCGATCCGCGGATTCTGATCCTCGATGAAGCGACGAGTTCGGTCGATACCGAAACCGAGCGCGAGATTCAAGCGGCGCTCGACAACCTGGTGCAGGGGCGCACGACGATCGCGATCGCGCACCGCCTGAGCACGCTGCGCAAGGCCGACCGATTGGTCGTGCTCGAGCGCGGCAAAGTCGTGCAAGTCGGCCGGCACGAAGAACTGCTGGCGACCGACGGCGTGTACGCCCGCCTGCATCGCGCCCAGCAAGAAATGCACGCGGCCGATTAGCGGCGCCGCGATCGGGGGCCCGTGTGCGCCGCGTCACTTCACGCGCGCCATGTAGCGCACAAAGTCCTGGTCGAGCTGGTGCAGGTCGTTGCCGAAGAATTGGCGGAACTCGGCCAGGCGCGTCTCGGGCGTGTCCCAGATCATCCGCGGCTTGCGCGCGAGCATCTTCAAATACTCGACGTACGGCTTCGCCTTCTGGCGCGAAAGAAAGTAATGCAACGCCCAGGCTTCGGCGTAGGCCTCGGGCGCCTGGGCCGAGTCGCGGAACCGCCGGTCGTCGGCGATCAGTGTTTGCAAGCTGTCCGACGGTCGGCCACGCAGCGACTGGTGAAACAGTTGCAGCCGCACGCGGTTGATGCCGCCGATCGCGCTCCAACCTTTCGAGCTGTTCAGGTCGGGCGTCTCAAAGAACACGGCCAGGCCTTCGCTGACCCACAGCGGAATGTCGCTGTAGCGCGTTTGCATGCCGCAGTTGAATGCGAGCTGATGCGTGGCTTCGTGGATGATCGTGGCCACGGTCCGCTCGGCCTCGGGCCGGGCGAGCATGTCGCTGACTTGCGCCAGGGTGCTGCGACGATCGCCGGGCCGGCGCAGCGACTCGACCCCGGTCAGGTCGTACATCGTCATCCGATTGGTTTGAAAGCTGTAGTAGCCGATGATCGATTCGCTCAGGTCGCCGATTTCGGGCTTGGCAAAATTCGCGTACGAGAACTTGTCGGCAAACACGACCGCCACCAGCGGGAACTCGGGCTTGGTGAGTTCGAAGCCTTTGCGCGACCAATAATTGGTGAACCCGCGATACAACTGCTCGAACAGCGCCCCGCACCACTGCGCGTAAGCCTTCGACGTGTTGTGGCAGATCAGGTAGTTCTGCGTGGTGTGAATCTCGAATCCCGCGGGCAAGTCGGCCAGCAGCGATTTGCCCAGCTCGGCCTGCGTCATGGGGGCGAATGGAGCCTCGTCGCTGCGGCGCGCGACCAGCTCTTCGGGCTGCACGATCCACAGCACTCCATTGCTTTCCTGCAGCACCAGGCCACCATCGGCGGCGGTGTTGAGCACCCGGCCGACAAGCTCATGCGGGCCGTCAGCGCGCTTTAACGATACGTAGTCGAGCGCTGCCGCTGAGCGTGCTGGCAGCGCGAGCAGCGCCAGCAACAGGCAGCGACGGCAAGCGATTAGGTACTGGATACGCATCACGTTCATCTTGGCGACGATGGCGGGAGCTTGCTATACTTCGCCCCCCTCCTTCTCATTATCCTCGCAGGTTCGCAGGCTTTATGCCGGCTTTGCCTCCTGTTTTCCGGTGTCCGCGTCGACGCGGCTCGATCGTGGTCGGGCTGGCACTGATTTTGACGATCAGTACCGGCTGCACGTCGACGCCCGATTGGGCGTTGTTCAAGAACCACTCGAAAAAGGACAAGCTCGAGCCGGGGCCGCAGGTGACGGCGCCGGTCGAGCGGATCAAGCAGATGCACGAGCTGGCCAAGCGCGCCCACGAGATGAGCCCCCAAGAGCAGGAAAAAGAATCGGTCGAGCTGGCGCGAGCCATTCAGCACGAAGAAGACCCGCTGATTCGGCAGCAGATTCTACGCACTCTCGCCGTATTCTCAACGCCGCTTTCGACCACGGTGCTCACCGCGGGCGCAAAGGATACCGATCCCAACGTGCGAATCGCCTGCTGCGAAGCCTGGGGTAAGAAAAAGGGGCCTGACTCTGTCAAAGTATTAACCGAAGTGCTCAACAGCGACACCGACCTGGATGTGCGAATGGCCGCAACGCGCGGCTTAGGGGAAAGCGGCGAACCTGCAGCGATCGAATCGCTGGGCGTTGCGCTCGACGACAAGGACCCGGCCATGCAGCACTGCGCGATCGTCTCGCTGGAGAAAATCAGCGGGAAGCGTTTTCCCGATGTGAGCACCTGGCGCACGTACGTGCGTGGCGGCAGCCCCGAAGAAGAGTCGGTGGTCGCGCGGATGAAGCGCTGGTTCTGAGCGCAAGTTGTTTGGCGACGCTCGTGCTATCACCGCCGCGGAGATGCCGATGAAGTCGCCAGGCGCGAATTCCGATACTCCCTGAGCGAACCTTGCGCCTTGGCCGATTCGATCACGAACGAGCGCCAGCGAATGCCTGCACGGCCCGGCTTCCAACAACGCATTGTCATCTTCGTCGCCGCAGTCAGCGGTTGCGCACTGATGCTAGCAGTTGCCTGGGCCGGCGCACCGGGAAAGCCGGTCGCGGCCGCCGTCGAGCCGAGCCGAGCACTTTCGGCCCGCGGCGCCGTTCGCGGAACCGGTGAAGCGCGCGGCAACGCCGCTCCGCCGCGTGAGCCCGGCCACAGCTTTCTGCATTACTTCGACAGCCGCAACGAGCACCTGGCAGCGCAGGCAATCGCAATCGCCGACGCGCGCCAGGAGCCGGGCTCGAACGCCGAACGGTGGATCGACACGATCGACGACCACCCTTCGCAGCCGATCGTGCCGACCAGTGGCAGCACCGGGCTGCCGCCCGAGGCCGAGCGGCTGAAGCGAAAAGTGCGGCAGGTGATCGCGATGTACCGGCCCAAGCGGCTGAACAATCGCGACAACAACGCCTGGGAAGTCATGCACTCGATCATCGGCTACGGGGTGCGCTCCGAGCTGTTGCGCAGCAGTTCGACCGGAGCCCCGGTCAATTCGGTCTCGTGGCTGTGCGCGAACGGCCCCTGCAAAGGGGACCGCATGTTGTATCTCGACCGCGGCCGCGTCTCGGCTCGGCAGGGAGTTGGTGTGCAAGGGCACTACGGCCAGTTCCTGGCCATCCTCGCGCAGTCGTACGTGCCGATCGACTACCCGCTGTACGTCGATAGCCAGAAGTTCGCGATCGAGGACCTGGTCAAGACCGAGCAGCTTGGCTGCCGGGCGGGCACGGAACTGACCTTCAAGCTGATCGCGCTGGCGCACTATTTGCCCGATGACGAGCCGTGGACCAACCGCGAAGGCGAAACCTGGACGATCGACCGCCTGGTGCGCGAAGAGATCAAGGCGCCGATCCGCGGCGCGGCATGTGGCGGCACGCATCGCTTGATGGGGTTGGCCTACGCCGTGCGCCGCCGCGAGGATCGCGATCAGCCGATCGAAGGCGAGTACCTGCGCGCCAAGAAGTATCTGGCCGACTACCACCGTTACACCTTCGGGCTGCAAAACGCGGATGGTTCGTTCAGCACCGAGTGGTTCGCCAAGCGCGGCAACCGCGACGACCTTGACCGCAAGTTGCAGACGACCGGCCATATTCTTGAATGGCTGGTGTACTCGCTGTCGGCCGAGGAGCTTGCCGATCGTCGCGTGACGCGCGCGGTCGATTATCTGAGCTCGATTCTGATGAAGAGCCCCGGACGCGATTGGGAGATCGGACCGCTGGGACACGCGATCCATGCCCTGTCGTTGTACGATCGGCGCCGCCAGCCGCCGAACGAAACGACCCCAGCGGCGCAAGCGCCCGAACTGGCCTCAAGAGCCAAGCGGCCTGCGACCGGCGAGCCCCGGCCGCTTGTCCCATCGAGCAAGAGCGCGGCAACGTCAAAGAGCGCGGAAGCGACCGCGCCCCAACCCAAGCCCGTCGGCAGCTCGGCGACACGATTGAAGCCGGCCGCGGCGATCGTGCCGGGCGCTAAGGTGCTCGAAACGTCCCCTGCGCTCGAGCCCACGCCGTCGCTTGGCAAACGCGGGGCCGTTCAACCGGCAGAATCGGCCAAACCGGGCGAAATCCAGCCGAGTAATTCGGCCGGCGATCCTGGCCTGCGTTTGCTGCCGGCCGGCAACGACGATGGCGTGCCATAGTTGCTGAGTTGTTGCGCATCTTCTCTGATTCCGCGGCCGAATTCGGTACGATGCGAATTCGGTAGGCTTCGCAGGATCGTTCCCCCCAGGGCAAAGCCAAAGGGCATTGGCGAGACGACGATATGCAGAGTGTTACCTGCGAGGCGTGCCGGAAGCAGATTCCGCGCCGCAGCGCATTACGTGTGTTCGACCGAACACTGTGTGAACCTTGCGCCGAGGCCGACGTCGGCACTCGCGACAAGGTGCCGCCGGAAAGCGTCGCACGGCTAAGCGACCCGACCGTGTGCGCCCAATGCGGGCACGACAACGGGTCCGACGAGTTGCCGACCATCGCGCAAATGCCGGTCTGTCCGGCGTGCGAGCAAACCTTGCGCAACCGGGCGTTTCCGGCGTGGGTCAAGCTCTCGCTGGCGACCATCCTGGTGCTGGCGGTCGTGGCCATGGGCAAAAACCTGCGGTTCTTCCAAGGGTACGTTGCGGCCGCCAAGGCAGGCACCGCCGCTGCGCACGGCGATCTGGATCGAGCGGCTTCGCTGTACGGCTCGGCACTCGCGGCGGTCCCCGAGGAACGCGGCTACGACGTGATGCAGAAATTTTTCACCGGCATCGCGCTGAT
>DASZPI010000625.1:0-6449 GCA_035550355.1 Pirellulales bacterium | reverse complement strand
AGGTAGACGGCTGATCGTCATAAATCAGACGGTCGATCTCGGCGTAAAGTGCCGCGCGTTTCTGACGATCGAACTCGCGGCGTCCCTGCTCGTAAAGCTGGTCCACCTTGGGGTTCGAATAGTTGACAAAGTTCCGCCCTTGGCCGGTAACCCAAATGTTATCGGCAGTATCGGGATCGGTGCCGGTGCCCCAGCCGCCCATCATTGCGTGGAACTCGTGGTTCAATTCCTTTTCTTGCAGCACCGTGTATTCCAGCGGCCGCACGTTGCATAGCACGCCGATCTGCTCGAGGTTCTGCTTGAGCAGCGAGCAAATCGAAATCGCCAGCGGGGTTTGCGTGCACAGAATGCTGAACTCGAATTTCGTGGTCTTGCCGTCGACTTCCTTGTCGAGTACTCCGTCGCCGTCGCTGTCAGTCCAGCCAGCCTGCTCGAGCAATTCCTCCGCGCGATCGAGGTCTTGACGATACGGTTTGGGCGGATCGTCCTTGGGGTACATCCACGCGGTCGGGTGATAGATGCCGTTGCACGGCTGATACAGCCCGTAGCAAAGCGTCTTGATCATCTCCTCGTGATCGAACGCGTACGACATGGCCTTGCGGACGCGCACATCCGAAAAGTACGGCGTCTTCAGGTTCCAACCAAAGTAAAAGTACACCCACTCGGTGCCGCGCGCCTTGGTGTTGACGCGATAGAAATCCTCGCCGTCGGTCTGAGTCGTCCACTGTTCCGGGTTCAATTGGCATTCATCGACCTTGCCGGTCTTCAGTGCCAGCAACGTCGTGTTGGGGTCGGGCAGCACGCTGAACCGCACGCGCTTGAAGTACGGCTTGGCTCGCACTTGCTTGCCGTTGAACATGTGGTAGTCGTCGCGGCGCTCGACCACGACTTCGACACCCCGCTCACGACTGACGACCCGATACGGCCCGCCGCAAACCGGGTTCTCGTCGTACTTCACGTGGTAGGCGCTGTTGGCCAAGGTGGGATCATCGGCAACGGAATCCTTGTAGATGTGCTTGGGCAGAATCCCGAAGTTAATGTTCCACACGTTGGTGGCCAGGGGCTCCGTGTGAAAGAAGACAACGGTTCGGTCGTCGTACGCCTTTACGTAACGCAGCTTGTCCGTGCCCGAACGCATGGCGGGCACCGGCACCTTGGGGTTCATAATCGTCAGAAACGAAAACTCAACGTCGTGTGCCGTGATGGGCGTGCCGTCGCTCCACAGCAGGTCATCGCGCAGCACTACTTTGTCGTAGAGGTGATCCTCGCTCGACTGCCACGAAACGACACTTTCCTTGGCCGCGAACGGCTTGAAATCCCAATCGAACGAGAACAGGCCAAAGTTCACCAGCGTTGCCACTTCGAACTCGGCCGACGAACTGCCCATGATGGGGTTCGTGCTTTTCACGTCGCCGCCAAGGTGCCGCACCATGGTCGCGTCCCAGTTCACGTCGGTGTCGTGGGCCGGCAAACGCCCCATCGCGTTGAGAATCTTCGCGTTTGCCTCGGCACTATCGTTGCGCAGCGCCAATGCCTGGGGAACGGTTGCCAGGCTCGGCTCGCTCGACTGCCGCTGGCGCAGTAGTTCGGCGCCGTCGAGGACCGGTTGATCGATCCATTTCACGCGGCCTTCGAGATCGGCCAGCGGCGGGGCATCGAACGGCTCAACCAGGCTTTCGGCTTCGGCAGCGATCGCCATCTGCCACGATGCAGGCAGAATTGCAACAAGCACCAACCACGCTCCGAACGAACACACTGATCGAAGTTGCATCCAACCATCCTTCGGTAGGCAACAGGGAAGCTTGGGTAGGCGACGCCAACGATCAGACGCCCATTCCCGTCGCTAGCAGGCCAGCGCATGCTATCCCATCGCCCTCGCAAGGGTCAACCGCGGCGGTCGATTGGCTGCTAGCACCAAACTCGCCGCGCCATGTCGGGTGCCGCTTTCACGACCGCTGTTGCTTCGTTGTTTCTGTTGATGGTAACGTATGCCCCCAACTCTCTACGGGGTGCCGACGGATCGGCGCTCTCGTGGAACTCATCAACTTGGCGAGCTCTGACATGGATGTCGTGGCGCAACGCACTTTCGCCTCTCGATGGATTGCGGCTCTTGCGCTGTTGGCGTGCAGCCACGCCGCGGCAACGGCACAACATGTCGCCCAGCCACGTTCCCACCACGGCACCGGCGAAGCCGAGTGGATTTGGAGTCCCACGGTCGCGCGCGATCGTACGCCCACCGGACAATGCTACTTTCGCAAAACCTTTGAAGTCGCGAATCCCGAACAAGGCACGATTGCCATCGCTTGCGACGATCGCTTCGAGTTGGTCGTCAACGGCCGTCACATCGGCCACGGCAACGATTGGCGCGTGCTGCAATCGTTCGACATCACCAAGTACCTTCGTCCCGGCCCGAACGTTGTCGCCGTGAAGGCCGAGAACGTGCAAGGATCGTCGGCCGGCCTCGTCGCGCGGTTGACTGTGAAGTCGCGCGGCGCAACCTACGTCTCGCACTCGACCGATCGCACCTGGAAGACGCGCACCAGCGAGACGCCAGGTTGGGATCGCCTGGCATTCAACGACTCGCAATGGCAGCCGGCGCGCAGCATGGGCGAACTCGGCTCGACCGCCCCGTGGGGCGACCAGGTGCAAGCCAACGATGGCTCGCAAGGCAAGCGATTCAGCGTGACACGCGACTTTCGCGTCGAGCGCGTCGTGCCGCCCGAAGCGACCGGCAGCGTAATCGGCATGGCGTTCAATGAATGGGGCGAGATTGTCTTTTCGAAAGAAGGCAGCGGTCTGCAACTGATCATCGACAAGGACAAGGACGGCAGCCCCGAGACCGTGGTCCCCTACTGCGATCGCGTCGTCAATTCGCAGGGCATCTTGCCGCTCAACGGCGAAGTGTTCGCCGTTGGCGACGGCCCGCAGGGCGCCGCCTTATACCGCATCAGCGACGACGATCACGACTCGAAGCCTGAGAACGTCCGCGCGCTGTTCGGTTTCGAGAACGGCATCGGCGAGCATGGAGTCCATGCGCTGGCGCTCGGACCCGAAGGAATGATCTATGTCATGATCGGCAATCACTCGTCGCTGGCGTTACCCACCTCGGCATCGGCCAAGCCCAAGCCAGACGATGCCGGGAAGGACAAATCGACGGCCGAAGCGCCGCGTAAACCCTACGCAGCCACGAGCCCATATCACGATTGGTACGAGGGCGACCTGCTCGAGCCGAAGTACGAGGATGCCAACGGACACGCCGTCGGCATCAAGGCCCCCTGCGGCACCATCGTGCGCACCGATGCGGATGGCACGACGGTCGAACTGTTTGCCGGCGGCCTGCGCAACGCCTACGACATGGCCTTCGACCGGCACGGCGAGTTGTGGACATACGACTCGGACATGGAATGGGACATGGGCCTTCCATGGTATCGGCCGACCCGCATTTATCATGTGACCGCCGGCGCCGAATTCGGCTCGCGCAGCGGCTGGTCGCCGTGGCCCGAGTACTTTCTCGATAACTTGCCCGCAGCGCTTGAAACGGGGCGCGGTTCGCCGACCGGCGTCGAGATCTATAACCATCACATGTACCCGGTCACGTACCAAGGCGCGATGTTTCTGGGCGACTGGTCGCAGGGACGCATCCTCGTGGTCCGCAGCAAACCGGCCGGCGGTACGTACGAGGTAAGCGGCGAAGTTTTCCTCGAAGGACGCCCGTTGAACGTCACCGACATGGCCGTCGGTCCCGATGGCTGGTTGTACTTCTGCACGGGCGGGCGAGGCACCGAAGGCGGCATCTATCGCGTCGTCTGGACGGGGAAGGTGCCCCCGCAGCCGAAGCTTTCGCCCGTGCTGCAAGCGCTTCGTCAGCCGCAACTCTCGAGCGCCTGGGGACGGCAGAAAGTCGCCGTCATCCAGGAGAAAATGGGACCTGAATGGAAGCGGCAATTGCCCGCCGTCGCGCTCGAGGCTTCGAACGAAGCGGACGATCGCGTCAGGGCCCTCGACATGATGCAACTGTACGGCCCGGCACCCGACGCCAAGCTGCTGGCCCGGCTGGCACGCGACCATCAACCGATCGTCCGCGCGAAAATCGCGTACCTGATCGGCACACAGTCCGATGCCGCTCTCAATCCGGTCCTTGTGCAGATGCTCGGCGACCAGGATCCGCTGGTGCGCCGACGAGCCTGCGAGGCCATGGTGCGCGGAAAATACCAGATCGACGCCGCGGCGGTCACGGCGCTGCTGGCCGATCCGTACCGGTTCGTCGCATGGTCGGCGCGTCGGGCATTGCAATCGTTGCCAAGCGACCAATGGCAGACGAATGTCGTCAGTTCCGACAACATTCGCGAATTCCTCGAAGGCTCAGCCGCCGCGCTGACCATGCATGCAGACCGTACGGTTTGCCTGGCGGCGATCGAGCGCGGTCGCGCTTATCTGCGTGGCTACATAAGCGACGACGACTTCGTCGACCTGATGCGGGTCTTCGAGCTCGCCTTGATCCGCGGCAAGCTCGAAGGCAACGACGTCGCCCGGCTGCGCAGCGAGCTGGTGCGTGAATATCCCACGACCGAGTCACGCATGAATCGTGAATTGATCCGCCTGCTTGCCTACCTGCAAGAACCCAGCGCGGTGCCGCTGGTGATGGCCGAACTGAAGGGCAAGGCGCCCGACGTCGAGAAGCTGCACGCAGCGCTGTGCGCACGTTTCTTGACGACCGGGTGGACCGGCGCTCAAAAGCTCGAGCTGCTGCAATACTACGAGCAGGCTCGCAAGTTTTCTGGGGGCCAGAGCTATGCCGGCTACATCGAGAATGTCTCCAAAGATTTCTTCGCGCGGTTCAACGATTCCGAGCGCCAGCAGGTGCTGGCCCAGGGGCATCGCTGGCCGACGGCGGCGCTCACCGTGCTCTCGACGATCGACAAGCCCTCGCAGGCAATCGTCGAGCAATTGATCGAGCTCGACGGGCGCTTGCGATCGAACGACGGCGACGAGTCGAAAAAACTGCAAATGGGGATCATTGCGGTGCTGGCAGCCAGTGGCCGCCCGCAGGCAATGGCCTATTTGCGAGACTGTTTCGAGCGCTACCCCGACCGGCGCGAAGACCTGGCCATGGGGCTGGCTCAATCGCCAAGTGGGGAAAACTGGCCATATCTCATTCGCTCGTTGTCGGTGGTGGAAGGTGTTGCCGCCCAGGAAGTGCTCATGCAGTTGGCGGCCGCCCCCGAGAAATCAAACGACCCAGCCGCGATTCGCCAAGTAATTCTCTGCGGGTTGAAACTGAAGAACGACGGCGGCAACCATGCCGCAACGGTGCTTAAGAAGTGGACCAGTCAGCCAATCAGCGCCGATGGCGACGCCTGGGATGTCGCCTTGAGCAAATGGCAAAAATGGTACGCTTCAAAGTACCCGGCTCAACCAGCCATCGAGGCGTTGGCCGAGCCGCAGGGAAGCCAATGGAGCTATCAAGAGTTGCTGAGCTTTTTGTCGAGCGCCGAAGCGCAGCACGGGCAGGCAGGGCGTGGCGTCAAAGTGTTCGAGAAAGCACAGTGCATTAAATGCCATCGCCACAGCGGCCGCGGCGAAGCCATTGGCCCCGATCTTTCGACCGTCGGACAGCGGTTCCAGCGGAAAGAGATTCTCGAGTCGATCGTCTTTCCATCGCAGGTCGTTTCCGACCAATACGCCAGTAAAATTGTCGTGACCGACGACGGGCTCACGTACACCGGCATGATCGGTTCGGGGGGCGAAGGCAAAATCGTGGTGCTCCAGTCGAATGGCGAAAAGGTGTCGATCCCCAAGGAAAAGATTGAACAGCTCGAGCCCAGCCGCAAATCCGTCATGCCCGAAGGACTGCTCAATGGTCTGACGCTGGAAGAAGTCGCCGATTTGTTCGCGTACCTCACAGCTCAACCATCGCGGCTTACGCAGCGCCCCACCGGCAGCACGCGCCCGTAGGCGATTTCATGGCGAGCGGATCGGTGATCATCCAGGTGAAGGTTAAGCCACGATCGCGCAATCGCTCGCTTGAGCAACTCGCCGACGGCACCTGGTACGCGCAACTTAAGGCCGCTCCGGTCGACGGTCAGGCCAACGCGGAGCTGATCGCGCTGGTTGCCAAGCAGTTCAAGTGCCGAAAGTCGGCAATCACGATCAAAAGCGGCGCCTCGGGCCGGACCAAGCTCGTCCGCATCGAAGCCCAGTAGCGACAACGGTCGGCGCAAACAATTCGCCGATTCTTCTGTCTCGCGCCCCTGCACGATCGTTAACTGGATATTATGGGCGGTCGCGACCTCCACACAGTGACCATCCAACATTGGCCGGCAAAGATCACATGTATTTCCGACTCGCGATCGCTGCTGCGTTATTGCTCGGCCTGCCGACGGCCGCCTGGGCCGAGGAGGTGTACGGCGGACGTCGGCACAGCATCGACCTTGGTGAGTATCAAGGGT
>DASZPI010000624.1:0-6347 GCA_035550355.1 Pirellulales bacterium | reverse complement strand
GGTACGGTATCTTTTGCTGGCGGCCCTGTTCCCGGCACCGGCGGCACACCATCGTCCAGTTGGGTGCCGCAACGATTCGACATGACCCCGACGAGTGCCAGCAGCACTCAATCGTGGATCATGAATATGAGTTCGGCCAGTACGAATCTCGCGCCGGCCACCGACTTGCCGCTCGACTATCCTGGCGTTTCGGTCGCTAGCGGCACGGCCACTGCGGCAGGCCCCGATATCAAGCCGCCGGTCCTGATTCCGGTTACGGCGCCACTGACGATGAGCCCCAACGCCGTCGGCACATCGCAGGGCTTCAATATTTCCGAACCAGTGTATGGCTATCGGATGCCGCCTCCGCCGGGCGGCACCGGTTCCTATACCACGGTGATGAGCATCAATGGCCCGCGCTCGATCACGCTTTCTGGCGTCGGACCTCCAACCGTAACCGGCTCATTGCCAGACACGCCATTCGATCACGCACCGAATTCGATCGCGGTCGGTGGCGACAACACGGGAATTGTATCCGACGGCATCATTATGCCCGGCACTTATCTCGACTACAAAACTGTGTTTTTGCAACGGCTAGCGGATCCGACGCAGCCCTATAACGACACGTCGAACCCATATCTTACCATCGACTGGATGCCGATCGATTTAACCGTGTTCAACGGGCAAGTTACTTACCAGCCTCCGCTAAACTCGAACACTAAGACCTCGCAAACCACCAGCGCCGCGCAAGTCGCTGAAAGCGGCGCACCGATGAGCACCAGCAGTGGTAACTGGACGCCTCCGACCGGCCCGGGTTGGACGGGCAAGAATACAAGCCAATGGACTGGCTGGAACACCTCGCCACGGAATTATCTGCGGCACGTGGCAACGAGCATCACTACCAGTGGTTCTTGGATGCTGGCTTTGGAAAGCCGACAACGTGGTTTCAGAACTGCGGAATTCATTCAAAGCCGTTCGACCACTGCGCCCACCAACTATCCGCCCTTTGCACCCGGTCTTGATCCGTTTACCACCACCAGTTCGCCCCCGTCCTCTCAGATCAACATGGAAGTAGGCTCTTGGCCACCAATTTCAATAGCCAATAGCGGACAGTACCACGCTACGGAGCCAGTGCCCGAAGCGCCGCTTTGGGCGGCGGTGAGTGATCACCCGCGACCGCGACTGATTGATGGTTATACGGAGGGGGGAACGAACTTGCCGTCCGGCTTCAAGCACCAGGTTAAGGGGCACTCGCTAGGCTTCATTAATGACACGTACGGGCGTACGCGCAACACTCCAACCAGCGCCGTGTCGCGCGGATCTTGGATCAATGCATCGTCGGGCACCACAAGCTTCGGCATGGCCTATAGTGCATCGGGCCAAATTCTCGTCGATACGAACCAATTCGACGATTATGTCGGGGCGCCGCAGCGTCCTTTCCCATGGCTTACATGGCACAATCGTCCATACGCCAATGCGATGGAATTGCTGCTAGTGCCGTCCAGTGCGCCTGGGCGTTTCACGACGGAGTTCAGCTACGCGACCCCGCCTGAAAATCACGATCGGTACTTAAAGTCGTCGGTCGACGGTAGCTGGTTACCGGTCGGTGATCACAACGCGGCTGCGTTTTCGTACAGTGGTGCGCAGTCAGTCGTGGCCCTGGGCGGGACGAACTACTCGATTACCGGTTCTCTGTTCACGAGCAGCTTCGACGCCAATCTTTACTCGTGGTCGCGCGGACTGTTCTGGGGCACGGTGACACCTCCGCCCAACAGCCCAGCCTCGAACATCCTTACCGCGGGAAACCCACCGTATTCGGGCATGTTGCCACACCTGCCGTGGCCACTTCCCAATACGCAAAGCTATGCCTCGGCACTGGCGAGTTCCATCCCGGGAGTCACAGCGACCCAACTCATCGCCTCAAACCTATCGACGAATAGCGGCCGGTTCCCATACGGCCATTTGATGAACTTTTTTGCCTCGTCAAATTATCTGGCTGGGAATTCACACACCGTCACCAACATGGGCGGGTTGCTGGGCGCTTCATCGAATCTGCACCGCATATTCGAATTTGTCGAAGTGCCATCGCGGTTCAGTGGCACGGCGGACTTCCTTACGGGGCAGGGGGCTCTTGGCATCAACCCGGTCGCGAGCCAGGCAACGGCTACCGGGCCGTCATCTTATGTCGAAGCGCCACAAGCGGCTGCTTTAGCCGCCATGTCACCGCTGGTCCCGTTCACCGCGCCGTTCAATACGATCTCGCGGTACCGCGTGCCAGGAAAGATCAACATTAACACGTTGGTCGATCATCTGGGCGGCTACTCCCAGAGCGGGCAAATCATTGGCAGTGAGCCCGACTTGTGGCAGGGTATTACCAACGATTTCCCCGAGCCATTCGGCTCGCCTCAGAGTTCGCATTCGGCGTCGCTGTATGCGCCAGTGACCACCAGCGGACGCATTGGGCAATATTACCGCGACTTAGTGGCCGCGCGCGCCAATTGGAATCCGAGTTTTTCCAGTCAGATCGGCGGGAATATTCCGCGCACCCTGGGCGACTTCATGACGCTTATGCAGTCCAACGGAGCGACGGCAAGCACTACTGGGATGTTCAATCCCGACGTACCGTCGTTCTATCGGCCATTCCGCTCGTTCGCTGGCAATCTTGGGGTCCCGGTGTCGAGTATGGTTTCGGGGACGATTCCAGGCACGACGATGTCGTGGGCACTGCAAGCATCAGACAGTAACGTATTTCGCCGACTCGATCATACCAACATCGGGACTGATCCGATTTTTGGCGTTAACCGTGATTCTAATAGTTGGAGTCACATGTACGCCGATCCGGCACGCGATCCATACTTCCGATTTCAACTTCTTACGAAAACCGGTGGCTTTTTTACCACTCGCTCGAACGTGTACGCCATTTGGGTTACCGTGGGCTTTTTTGAAGTCCAGCGGATTGCAGGTACGCCGCCTGGGCCCGGCAATGCGGATGGCTACCAACTGCTGCGAGAGTATGGCGCGGACACCGGTGCTATGAAGCGCTATCGCGGTTTCGCGATCATTGATCGGACAATTCCTGTCGGCTTTCAGCGCGGGCAAACCTTTAATGTAGATAAATGCTTTCTCGTCAGGCGTCAGCTCTGAACAATTTCACTGCTGCGCGTTCACCGGAGGCTCGCTGTGTCAAAATGTATCGGTAAGTCCTTCGTGTTGCGGGCATTTCGCAAGCGATCTGCTTTCACGCTCGTGGAAGTGTTAGTCGCGACCGCAATCACACTGATCCTGATGGCCAGCGTTGCATCGATTTTCGCTTTGGTCACCACCGGCGTGACCGATAGTCGCGCCGGGCTGGAAATGAACGATCGGCTGCGGTTCGTAAAGAATATCTTGCAAAGCGATTTGGCTGGCATCACGGCACCCACTCTCCCGCCGCTCAATCCCGAGGCCGATCTCGGCTACTTTGAGCTCATCGAAGGTCCGATCGGTCCAGTCCACCTGACCACGCAAGCAAATCCGCAATTCAATCCAAGCGTGACAATTCCTGCTGTCGGTTCGACATTAACGACAACGATTGGTGGTACCGCGGTAGCCGTACCTAGCGACGAAGAGCTCGACGACACCGATGACGTACTGATGTTCACTTCGTTGTCGAGCAACGGGCAATTCAAAGGCAAGTGGGGAACCACTTACACGCAAACTTCGCCGAACGCAGAGATCGCTTGGTTTTGTCGCGGGACTAACCTCTATCGGCGACAGCTCCTCGTCGTACCTGGCTACGGTACGAGTCAGTCCAACGACTTTTCGGGCAACACGTACACGATGCACGGCTTTTTCTTAACCTACGATGCATCGGTTCGTGTCGAAGGTGGTAGCCGGAGCTTCGAATATTTCGGCGCTGGTGTGGGGTCGAGCGGTCCGGCATCGGCATCGGGTCAGATGGGCACGGGCAATTCACCAGGCTCGCCAATGATGGGAATTATCAAATCAAATAGCCTTGGCGACCTGACGAAGCGTGAGCACCGCTATGGCCATCAACCGTTGCGCTATCCACACGATGCTCGTTTTTGGGGCAGAGTCGATGCCACGGGCGGTACTGGCAGTCCGATCTCGGGTATGGGTCTCCCGACCTTACAAGAAACCTCGACAACAAGCTGGCCCTTTCCGCTTTACGACCCGCCAACTTCGGCCAAGGTGCCACCCACCGGCGTCTTTATCCCGCCAACCGGAGGTGCTGCGATCATCTCGCCAAATGCTACCGCCAGTGCCTCATCGTCAACGTCAGGTTCCGCCGCGTCGGCGCCGCCGCCGAGCTATGCGACCGCTTCCGGTTCTGGCGTTGATCCGAATAGCTACCACATGCCGATGACTGCGAGTTTGACGACAGCCCCGATGGTTGGCATGAACCGGGCTGGCTCGATGAGCACCTCCACCTATACCTTCGGTGCGTCTGGCTTCACGTCGTCGCTCGGGGTCTATTGTATGCAGTATTACGCTGGCACTCGATTCGACGACCTTATGCTTCAAAACGTAGTCGCCTTTGACGTTAAGGTGTGGGATCCAGGAGCACCAGTATTTGAAGTTGCCCCCAGCACGCTTTCAGGCAGCGCAACATCGACGATCAATGAATCAATCGCACCGGAGGATCCCGGTTACGTACGTACGCTACAAAAGTTCATGGCAAGTCCGACGAATATCACTCCCGCAAGCACAACGATCCGCGGTGTGACTTTCGGTTCATATGCGGATTTAAACTACATGCACAATGTGGCAGGAGTCGACCCTTACAACCCTATTTTCCGTACGCTTACCTCGAACACATCGATGAGCACGTCGGCGGCGAGCTCGGCCTCATTTCCGATGACTCTTGGCAGTAATGCGACGAACTACGAGCACGCATTGCAGGCCTATGAGAATTCGATCTATACCGCCAACTCGGCCGCAGCGCCTGGTGGGACTCGCACGTACAGGCCATTACCTCGGCCACACTTTGCAGGGCCCGGTGATCCACGCTCCGGCTTATTCGGTCTATGGCCCGGCAATCCTGCTGTGCCAATGGCCACATTGCTTAACCCAACTTTCTTGGCAACGCAGGCCAAGGAAAAATATAACGTCGATCGCCCGATCGGTGCAGTTTACGATACCTGGTCTACACACTACGAGCGTGACGGGCTCGCAAACAATCTCGATGCAAGATTCAATCGTTTCGCCGGCACCGTTGATCCGCTCTACAATGGGATCGATGACGATGGAATCAATGGGGTTGATGATCCGAATGAGGTTGAAGCTCCGCCTCCATATCCGCATCCGCTACGGGGCATTAAGATCCGGATACGAGTTTTCGAGCCCGATACGAAGCAAGTGCGCGATGTAACACTTTCACATGAGTTTCTGCCGGAGTGAAGGCGTCGTGATGCTACTGGCGTGACATTAACATGCGCCCCAAGAAATGATCCATCGGCCATGAGAGTTCTGTTAGGCCGTAGGCCCGGGAGGACTTTCGATGACGACGAGACGACGGAAGCGGCACAGGGCTGAGCAGATCATTCGCAAGCTGCGGGACGCTGACGCGATGCTGGGGCCGAGGCATTGATTGCGTTTGGCAACCCTTGGCGTCGGCGGCGCCAACCGCGGACTCCGAAGCCCAGGGCAGCTAAGGACCCCAACAGGACCGTGCCCGGTTCAGGGACCGAGGTCGGTGTCCAGAGCAGCAATTCGTTGCCGCTGGCATAGCTGAGCGAAAACGCTCCGAGTGAACTCCATGTGTTCGGCTGCGCCAGCGACAGTTGAAACTGGCTGCTTGGGTCGCCCGTCAGTCCAGTTACCACGTTCCAACTTTCGTTGGTAGACCAGAATGCGTTGCCGCTGGGCTTCGCGGCAGCCGCGAGATTCAATTCGAACACCGGGGCCTGGCCTGCAACCGAGTTAAGCGTGAGCGTATGACCGCCGAGCGCTACTTGGTCGTAAGCAACTCCTGCCATTGCGGCACTGTTGGTCGCTGCCGTCAGATCCCAAAGGTAAGTGCCGCTGACCGTCAGATTGCCCGCAATCGCGAGCAGTCCGGCGATATGCGTGCTGTCGGGAGCGGCGACATTCGGCAGCGAGCTCCCCGGGGTCAGCACGCCGTTGTGGGTCACGGTGCCATCGCCGGCGACGACGACGTTACCGGTGATCGTTCCGATACCACTGAGCACGCCAGGGTTGGAGGTCGGGTTGACGCTGTCGTAGTTTACCGTCACCGTGCCGCCGCTATGCAGCGAACCGTTGACCAGCAATACACCGCTATTGATGTTGGTGGTTCCTGAGTAGCTGCTCGCTCCGGTGAGCACTTCGGCACTTCCACCGACACCGGCAAACACCATGCTCAGGTT
>DASZPI010000623.1:0-5800 GCA_035550355.1 Pirellulales bacterium | reverse complement strand
GCTCACCAGCGATGCGGCAACCGCCCACTCGCCGCCGACCCCCAGCGCCACCAGGAACCGCAGCGCCGCCACCTGCCACAGCTCGGTAGCGAAGAACGTCAGCCCCGAGAACAGCGAGTAGCACAGAATCGTGACCGCCATCGTCGGCTTGCGACCAAACCGATCGGCGAGCGATCCAAAGGCGACGCCCCCCACCGTGCCGCCGACGAGGAACGGGAACAGGAACATATCGCCCCAGAACCGTGCCACTGCCGGGTCGCTGCTGGTGAGCAGCTCTTTGAGCATCCGCGCGCGCGTGATGTTGAACACCTGGCCTTCGAAGGTGTCGAACACCCAGCCGGCCGAGGCGATGGCCAGCACCAGCCATTGATAGCCGGTAACGCCCGCGTACCACGGTGCTTCGGCTTTGCTGGAGCTGCCAATCGTGTCGTCGGCAACTTTCGTCATTGGTGCGTCGTCATTCATTCGAAATACGTCATTAGAACTTCGTCATTCGAAAAACACCGGTCGGTTGGTTTCCAGCGACTTCTGCGCCTCCAAGCACATCCGCGCACTCCAGCGGCCGTCCTCGCCGGTGCATGCCGGCGGTGTGCCATTGCGCACCGCGCGGACCATCGAGCCGATTTCATCGACCAGTTCGTACACCTCGCCGCTCCGCTTGGTGATCGGAATCTCGACCACCTTCTCGCCTTCGAGCTTCTTGAGCGAGAAGGTCGGCTCGAACGTGCGGTCCATCGCGCCGCTCCAACTGGCCCACAGCGCGCCTTCGGTGCCGGTGAGCTTGGCCACCTGGTGATGCTCCCAGCCGGCGAGCGTTTGCGAGATGACAGCGTAGCGGCCGCGCGGGAACGTGACGATGGCCGAGAAGTTGTCGTGCAGCTCCGGGTGGTCGGCCCGCTTACCGTTGGCTGCCGCGTACACGCTCACCGGATCGCCGGCGCTTGACAGGTACCAGCGTGCCAGATCGAAGAAGTGGATCGGCTCCTCGAGCACCCAGTTGCCGACACGGTTGATGTCGTACCGCCAACCGCCCGAGCCCAATCGGTACGGCTTCCGCCACAACTCGACCAGCGCGTACAACGGCTCGCCGATCGCACCGGCATCGACCAACTCCTTGACCTTGCCCCACAGCGACGACAGCCGCAGCTCGTGCCCGACGGCGAGAATTTTGCGTCGCTTCGTGGCCAGGTCGATCAATTGCGTGCAATGATCGACTGACAGTGCCATCGGCTTTTCGAGCAGCAGATGCCGACCCGATTCGAGCACCGCCCGCGAGACTTCGTAATGCAGGTCCGAGGGAAGCACGATGTCGACCACGTCGAGATCGGCTTTCTCGAGCATCTCGCGATAGTCGGCGAACAACGTGGCGCGCGGGTGATCGGTGCCGGCCTGCTGGCGGCTTTCGGCCGAGCGAGCGCTGATCGCGACCAACTCGGCGCCATCGGTTTCCTTGATTGCCCGGGCGTGATGGCTGCCCCAGGCGCCGTAACCGATCAGACCAAAGCGAACGTTCGACATCGCAATACCCTTGACGGTCGTCTAGATGCAGTATTCCAGCACAGCGGCCTCAGCCGTCGCGGGCCAGAGTTCGTGTCCCGGCTCGGCGGCGGCGCATGCTTCGAGCAGCGTCTGCGCCACGCGTAGCGCCTGGCCGCGCAGCTCCGGCACCGCGATGGTCTCCCAGAGCGTGCCATGCAACAGCGGGCCCATGGCGTACAGCAGGTCGGAGCGGTTGCCGGCAGCGTCGATCGCGGTGAAATCGGTATCGACCCGCAGGCCCATGTCCAGGTCGTCGACTTGCACCAGGCCGCTGCCCAGCAGGTTTTGGAACAGCGCGACCGGCACCTTTGAAAAACTGCGGCAAGGGCCGGTGCAGTTGACGACCACGCCCGCTTCGAGCGCGCGCGTATCGCCGTTGGCGTCCTTGACGACCACGCGCAGCCGCGGACCATCGGCCTCGAGCCGTTCGATTGAACCCGCGACCACGTGCAGCTTGCCGCTGCTGGCCGCCTCGGCGACGCGCTGGTGAATTTGCTGGGCAATGCGATGGCGGATCACGTTCCAACGCGCCGCATAGCGGCGGCAGAACTCACGTTTTTCGGCGACCGAAAACTTCTGCCAGATGCGCTGGGTGTGGGGCCGCATCTTGTCGACAACAATTGCCGGATTCGCCCCTTGCTTGCGCAGCCGATCGCAATGTTCTTCGAGCAAATCGACCAGCTGCTCGAGGGACATGCTCGCCACGTCGGCCGGCGGAAAGTCGGGATACTCGATTCCCTTGAAATGCGATTGCGGCAGCCAGCCGTGGCGCGAGACGGCGGTGATCCGCCCCTGCCAGTCGTGCGCCAACAGCGTGAGCAGCGCGTCGACCATGGTAAGGCCCGTGCCGAGCACGATCGCATCGGCCGTGGCCCCGTGCTGCGGATTGTCGCGAAGCTGCTTTTGCCATCCATCCCACGGGCTGGCGAAGTAGCCGGGATGCTGCAACACCTCGGGCGAGGCGACGGACAGCTCGGCCGGCGGTTGATTGCCGGTGGCCAGCAACACCTTGTCAGCCTCGATCGCCTGACCGTCGGCCAGCAGCACGATGCAGCGCTCGCCCTGGCGTTGGACGTCGACCGCTTCGCCGTCGATGAAGTCGACCTGGAACTCGGCCGAATCATCGAGCGGGCGCGAGTACCACAGGAGCAGCGACCGCAGATAGTCGCCATAAGTCTTGCGCGGAATGAAGGTCTCGCGCAGCGTCGCCTCAGGCACGTCGGCGTACTCGCTGCGGGTGCGGAGCCAATCGAGCAGATGGTTTGGATGATCGGCCAACGCCGACATGTTGCGGGCGGCGACGTTCAGCAGATGCTCGGACTGCGTTGTGCTGTACGCCACACCGCGCCCCAGCGGAAACTTGTGGTTCACCAGCACGACGCGCAGCGCGCCGGTGCGGAACCGCGCCAAATTGACGGCAGTCATCGTGCCGCAGAATCCGCCGCCGATGATGACAATCGTTTTCATGAATCACTCTCGCTGGCACCGGCGAGTTCGCCGCGAGCTCGCAGATCACGGAATTCGCTTGACAGGGGGCGAGCGTGCGATCATCATTATTTCGTTTTCAAAATAAGTCAAGCGTATTTTTTCGATTTCGTACAAAATGCGTCGCAACGAGCCCCGCCCGTAAGGCGGCGACATTCAAGGAACCTCTCACGCGTGACCGCGACTTGGCTATGTCTGTTCGGGGCGGTGGTCGGCATGCTCAGTGGCGTGCTCGGTATCGGCGGCGGCATCGTGCTCGTGCCGGGGCTGATGCTGCTGTTCGAATTCAACCAGCGTGAAGCGCAGGGCACCAGCCTGGCCGTGCTCAGCATGCCGGTCGCGATCGCCGCGGCCGTGGTCTACTATCGCAACGGTTATGTCCACTTGCCGGTGATGGCGTACTTGGCCGGCGGATTTGTCGTGGGCGCCTTTGGCGGGGCGAATCTGGTGCCGTACGTGCCGGTGCACGTGCTGCGACCGATGTTCGGGCTACTGCTGCTGTACGTTGGTTTTTTGTTCGTGTTGGATCTCCAATCCGGACGACCCGCCGCGGCACTGCCCGCCTTGTTGGCCACGATGCTCGCCGCGCTGCTGGCGCGGCTGTTGCATCGACGGATGAAGCCGCATGCGTTGCCCGCGCCTCCCTCGGCCGAAACCGAGTACCACATTTGAAGAAATGCCCAATGACGAAGGACTAATGACCAAAGCTGAAAGCGGAAAGCGGAACAAGCTCATCGGCTTTCCGCTTTCCGCTTTCCGCTTTTTTCCTCCCTTGTGAGCCACGTCCCATGCCCAACCCCGCGCAAAACATTGCTGCCTCGTCGAACACTTCGCGACGTCAATTCCTTGCCCGCACCTCGGCGGTTGGTGCCGCCGCCACGCTTGGCTCGACGCTGGTGCTGCCCCGCTCAGCGCATGCGGCCGGGGCCGATGAAACGATCAAAGTCGCGCTCATCGGTTGCGGCGGACGCGGCAGCGGCGCTGTGGCCCAGGCGCTGAGCACCGCGGGCCCGGTGAAGCTGTGGGCCGTGGCCGATGCGTTCAGCGATCGGCTCGAAACCAGTCTCGCCTCGCTGGCCAAGCTGCCGGAGATGAAAGACCGCGTCGATGTGCCGCAAGAGCGGCGGTTCGTAGGACTCGACGCCTACCGCAAGGCAATCGATTCGGACGTCGACCTGGTAATCATCGCGGCGCCGCCGGGCTACCGGCCTTTGCATTTCGAATACGCCGTGAAGGCTGGCAAGCACGTGTTTATGGAAAAACCGGTGGCGACCGACGCCCCCGGCGTCCGCCGTTTGCTGGCGACCAACGTCGAGGCGAAGAAGAAGGGGCTCAAGGTCGGCGTCGGCCTGCAACGCCATCACGACAAGGTGTACCTCGACATGGTCAAGCGCCTGCAGGACGGCGCGATCGGCGACATTACCTTCTATCGCTGCTATTGGGACACCGCCGCCCCGGCCAAGCAGCCGGTGCCGCACGACGGGCTCACCGAGCTCGAGTACCAGGTGCGCAACTGGTATTTCTTCAACTGGCTTTCAGGCGATCACATCGTCGAGCAGCACATCCACAACATCGATGTTTGCAACTGGATCCAGGAGGGGACGCCGGTTTCGGCCCAGGGCATGGGCGGCCGACAGGTGCGCACCGGGCGCGAGTACGGCAACATCTACGACCACCATTTCGTCGAGTTCACCTACGCCAACGGCGCGAAGATGTTCAGCCAATGCCGGCAGATTCCGGGATGCTACAACTCGGTCGCCGAATTTGCCCACGGCACGCGCGGCTGGGCCGATGTCAGCGAAGGTCGACTGATGCCTTCGGGCGCCGAAGAAATCAAGCTCCGCTCCGGCAGCCGATCGAAACGCAACAAGGATCCGAACAATCCGTTTCAGGTGGAGCACGACGACTTGTTCGCGGCGATCCGTGAAGGGCGCGATTACAACGAGGTGGAGTACGGCGCGCTGTCGAGCATGACCGCGATCCTCGGGCGCATGGCAACCTACTCCGGCAAGGTGATCAACTGGGATGAAGCCATCGACAGCCAGATCGTGATGACGACCGATGCCGACACCTGGCAGGCTAGCGCACCGATCCAGCCGAACGCCGACGGCGGCTATGCGATCGCCATGCCTGGCATCAGCCGCGTGGTGTAGGCGATGCGGTCGGGTCGATGTTCCCGTTAGCCCCCGGCATCTCGCCGGGGGCTACTCGTTCCAGGTGCCATGCAATCAGGGGATTGACGATGCGGCGACGAGATTTTTTGACGACGACCGGCGCCGTGTGCGCCGCGGCAGTGATGGGTCGCGGCGCGGTCGGGGCCGATGCAGCAAGCGCCGAGCCGTTCCATCTCAAATTCGCGCCGCACTTCGGCATGTTCGCCGCCAGTGCGGGCCCCGACCTGGTCGATCAACTCAAGTTCGCGGCCGACCATGGCTTCCGCGCTTGGGAAGACAACACCATGCCGACCCGCTCGGTGAGCGACCAAGAGCGCGTCGCCGCCGCGATGCCCAAGCTGGGCATCGAGATGGGCACCATCTCGGCCTTGGGCAAGTTCGGCTACGAAGTGCACTTTGCCGGCGACGACCGCGACCTGCGCGAGAAGGTGCTCGCGCAGATCACGACCACGCTCGAAACCTCGAAGCGCGTGAACGCCAAGTGGATGACCGTGGTGTGCGGCAATCTCGACCCGAAGCTGCCGCTCAACTATCAAACGGCCAACGCGGTCGACTTGCTGTTGCGCGCGTGCGATATCGTCGAGCCGCACGGCGTGACGATG